>NZ_BAAAPF010000275.1:0-9563 GCF_039531005.1 Streptomyces synnematoformans | reverse complement strand
CGACCGGGGTCTCCCCGGGCGCGGGCTCCCCGGCCCCGGCCCTCGACGCGGCCGCCGCGGCGGCGCGGCGCTGCGCCCCGGACGCGCCGGAGGCCAGCAGCACGCCCGCCGTCAGCGGGACGGCGGCCGTCGTCAGCGCGACGGTGTACAGCCGCTCCAGCGCCGTGCGCTGCACGTCGTCCAGCAGCCGGGCGGCGGAGTCCGGCCAGTTCCCCGGCGCGGCGGCGACGGTGCCGCCGGTCATCCCGCGCACCACGAGCGTCAGCGCGAACGTCAGTGCGCCCCCGCACGCCAGCGCCCCGCCGATGCGCAGCAGCCGCCGGCCCGGGGCGCGCGGCCCGTACCGCCACAGCACGGCCAGGGAGGCGAGCCCGAAGACCACGGCGCCGGTCTGCACCCAGCCGAGGCCCAGCCGCGTGAAGGAGCGGGCCTCGCGCGCCGTGCGTGGCGCGTCGCTGCCGGCGCCGAACTCGGCCGCCAGGTCCCACGACACCCCGTCCGCCGTGTCGCGCAGCGCCCACGCGGCGTTGTCGGCCCGCTGGGCGAAGAGCGCGGGCCCGACCTCCGCCAGCGCCGTGGCCAGGTCGCCGCTGCCGAGCGCGGCGAGCAGCCGCGGGCGCAGCTCCGCGCGCTGGTGCCACGGCACGGCGCGCAGCACCGCGTCGGTGGCGGCCTTCGCCTGCGCCTCGGTGAGGTCGAGCGTCGGCAGCCCCTCCGGGCGGTCGCCGGCGGCGATCCGGTCCACGGCGTCGCCCAGGTCGGACTGGAAGGCGGCGTAGTCGGGGGCGGGCCGGTCCTGGAGGTTCGCGACGACGTCGGCGAAGTGGACGTTGCCCACGGCGGCCAGGTTGTCGAGCACCGGCCGCAGGTCGATCTCCAGGACCAGCTTGTCGCGGTCCCCGCGCAGGTACGCCACCGCGTCCGCGATGACGCCGTCGGCCATGGCCCGGGCGGTGGTCGTCGGCAGGACGGTCTTGAGGTTGGAGGTGACGACGGACTCCGGCACCGGCAGCCGGGCGAGCAGGTCGCGGGTGACGTGCGACGCCTCGGGGTCGACGAGCACCTCGTCGTAGAGCCGCTGGTAGGCGTGCTCCCGGTCGAGCGCCGAGCGGTAGAAGCCGGCGTCGGCGACGGTCGAGCGGGCCGTGCCGGCGACGACGAGCACCGCCGTCGCGAGCACGGCGACCGCGAAGGCGAGCCACCGCAGGACGACGGCGTCCCGCGGCGGTGCCGCCTCCCCGACCCGCCGCACCGTGCGCGCGAGCCGGGCCCTGAGCTTGTCGAACGAGGGCATACCTTTCCTGCCTGCCGGTGCCCTACGAGGGTACGGGCAGCGCGCGGGAAACGCCGAGGCCGCGATCCCCCCGCCCGCCGTCGATGCAGGTGGGGGCCGTGACCGGGGCCGGGGCCGGGCCGAGGCCGGGCCGGTGCCGGACCGGGGCCGCGGGGCGGTTCAGGAGCCGCCGGGGGTGAGGAAGTCCCGGGGGGACAGCGCCCCGGCCACGATGCGGGTGTCGCCGATCCAGCCGTAGAAGCCCTGCCCGTACTTCTCCTCGAACTGTGTGGCGCCGATCACGAACGGCTTGCCGAGGGTGGCGATGCCGGTCGAGCGCTGCGCCGGGTTGCGGGCGATCTTCGACCCGTCCACGTACACCACGGTGCGCCGCCCGTCGTTGACCACGGCCAGGTGCATCCAGCGGCCCACCGGCAGCGCGTGGCTCCACGAGGTGGGGTCGGCGTCCTGGCGGTGCGGGTACACGACGAACTGCAGGAACCGCTCCGGGGACAGGTTCAGGCTGCACGTCGGCTCCTCCGGGGACCAGCCGGTGGTCTTGCCCGCGTCGCCGTTGCGGCCCTCCCAGCTGAGGATGCCCATCCAGGCGTGATCGCCCTCGAAGGGCTCCGGCAGCTTCAGATAAGTCTCGATCGTGTAGCCGGAGGTGAACTTCTCGCTGTTGAGCGGCGCCCCCGCCGCGGTGGTGAGGATCGCGCCGCGGTCCGGGCCCTTGCCGCCGTCGAAGCGCAGGCTCGCGTGCGCCGGCTGGCCCTCGTGGTGCCCGTCGGACCAGGTCAGCGCGGTGGGTCCGCTGTCGTGCAGGCGGCGTACGGTGAGGTCGTTGCCGTTGCCGCTGAGGTCGCGGGCGCGTACCCCGTCGGCGACCGGCTCGCCGTCCCGGCCGACGGCGGCCAGGCCCGCCGGGTCGAAGCGCCAGTACGCCACCGTGCCGCGCGGCAGCACCGCGGCGGGCGGCCGCGGCCGCGGCGGTACGACGGGCGCGAACCCGGCGAACCGCTCCGCGAAGCCGATCTCCATCGAGAAGCGGTCGGCCGGCCCGGTCAGCTCGACCGTCTCCGCCGCCAGCGGCGACCGGCGGTCCGGGTCCCGGGCCAGGAACCACGGCGCGCACGTCTCCACGTCGATCACGCCGCGGACCAGGTCGAAGGCGTACAGCCGGATCATCGCGGCGCCGCCGTAGTAGCGGTCCTGGTAGTTGGTGATGTGCACGTGGACGTCGTTGCCCGCGTCGTTGGTCAGCACGGTCCGCCCCGGCGGCCAGTAGTGGCC
This sequence comes from Streptomyces synnematoformans, assembly GCF_039531005.1. Classification (NCBI taxonomy): domain Bacteria; kingdom Bacillati; phylum Actinomycetota; class Actinomycetes; order Kitasatosporales; family Streptomycetaceae; genus Streptomyces; species Streptomyces synnematoformans. The sequence continues at coordinate 6,997 of NZ_BAAAPF010000275.1, read as the reverse complement.
GCCGAGCGCCAGGAAGATCTGGTCGTTGCCGCGGATCAGCCCGTCCCACAGCCGCCGCCCGTGGCCGGACAGCTCCGCCGCGCCGTCCTCGTCCGCCCACGCGAGGTCGTGCGTGGTGAGGATGACGGGCAGCTCCGGGAACCGGTCGAGGACGCCCTGCGCCCAGCGCAGCCCCCGGTCGGAGATCCGCCAGTCGAGCGCCAGCACCAGCCACTCGCGGCCGCCGCCGCGCAGCACGTGGCAGGTGTTGTAGCCGTCGTCGGAGGCGCCGCGGAAGGTCGGCATGCGGCGGTAGCGCTCCGGGCCGAAGGCGTCGAGGTACGCGCTGTCGCCCCGCTGGTCGTCCCGGGAGCCGTCGATGTCGTGGTTGCCCGCGAGCACGCTGTACGGGACCGTGCCGTGGAGGGTGCGGAAGGTGGCGGCGGCCAGCCGGATCTCGTCGGCCGTGCCGTGCTCGGTGACGTCCCCGAGGTGGGCCATGAACGCGATGTTCGCCTCCCGCCGCTCGCCCACCAGATACCGGAACGTGGCGCGCAGCGGCTCCGGGTCGGCACTGTCGGCGTCGAAGAGGTACTGCGTGTCCGGCAGCACGGCGAGCGCGAAGCGCGGGCTCTCCCCGTCGTACCCGTGCCGCCCGCGGCCCGCCGCCGGTGCCCCGGCGACCCCGGCCGCCGCCGCCGCGGCCGCCGCCACCGCCGCCACCGCCGCCGCCGCGGCGACGGCGGTCTGCAGCAGTGCGCGTCTGTCGAGGCGGGTGCGCTGCCCGCCGCGGTCCTCTGTCCGGTCCATGGGAACTCCGTCCGCGAGAGGTGGTGTCAGCCGCACTGTGCTGATCATCCGTGGCCGCGGGATGGCACGGACCTGAACGTCTCCTGTTCTTCGCCCTACCAGAACCGGTGCGCCCGGCCCCGGCGCCGGCCGGAGGGAACGTACGGGGAGAGAGGGGGCGGTCACTTCAGGCCCGTGTGGGCGAGGCCCTCCACGAACTGGCGCTGGGCGAAGACGAACACCGCGAGCACCGGCAGCGCGGTCAGCGACGCCGCGGCGAGCTGCACGTCCCACATCGGGCCGCCGTACGCGTCGGTGAACTGCGTCAGCGCCTGCGGCAGTGTGAACTTCTCCGGCGTGGAGAGGTACACGATCGGCTCCAGGTACAGGTTCCAGCTGTGCAGGAACGTGAAGATGCCCACCGCCGCCAGCGCCGGCCGGGCCAGCGGCAGCGCGATGCGCCAGTAGATCGCGAAGCGGCCCAGGCCGTCCATCCGCGCCGCCTCCTCCAGCTCGGCCGGCAGCGTGATGAAGAACTGCCGCATGATGAACGTCGCCAGCACGCTCGGCGCCCCGAGCACCGGCACCAGGACCAGCGGCCAGTGCGTGTCCGTCATGCCCCAGTCGTTGAACATCTGGAACAGCGGCACGATGGTGACCTCGCTGGGGATCAGCAGGCCGGTGAGCACCACCAGGAACAGCGCGTTCTGGCCGCGGAAGCGGATGCGCGCGAAGGCGTAGCCGGCCATCGACGACACCGCGAGCGTGCCGATCGTCACCACCACCGCGATGTACATGCTGTTCCAGTACTGCTGCGCGAACGGCTGCAGGTCGAAGACCCGCTCGTACGCGCCGAAGCCGGGGTTCTCCGGCCAGAGCGACGGCGGGAACGCGAAGATCTCGCTCGCCGGCTTCAGCGACGAGGTCACCATCCACCACGTCGGGAAGACGAAGGGGACGAGCAGCACCAGCAGCACCCCGTAGAGCACGAGGCGGGCGCGCCGCGGCGGCTTATGACTCATGGAAGACCCACTTCTTGCGCATCTGCCACTGCACGACGGTCAGCACGAGCACAATGAGGAAGAGCAGCACGGAGAGTGTCGCGCCGTAGCCGAAGTGGTGGAACTCGAACGCCTGCTGGTAGAGGTAGTAGACGAGGACCGTGGTGGAGTTGCCGGGGCCGCCCTGGGTGAGCACCGCGATCTGGGCGAACACCTGCAGCGAGCCGACCACCGTGATGATCGAGGTCAGCAGGATCGTCGGGCTGATCAGCGGCACCGTGATCCGCAGGAACCGCCGCCAGGGCCCGGCGCCGTCCACGGTGGCGGCCTCGTACAGCTCCCGCGGCACGCCCTGCAGCGCCGCCAGGAACAGCACCATGTTCAGGCCCACGTTCTTGAAGACCTGCACGACGATGACCGAGACCATCGACGAGGTCTCGCCGCGCAGCCAGTTGGGGCCGTCGACGCCGACCAGGTCGAGTCCGGCGTTGATGCCGCCGTTCTTCTGCAGCAGGAAGCCCCACACGATCGTCCAGGCGACCAGCGAGACCACGACGGGGGAGAAGAACAGGGTGCGGAAGACGATGCTGCCGCGGAGCTTCTGGTTCAGCAGCACCGCCAGCGCCAGCGCCAGGCCGAGGTTCAGCACCACCAGGCCGACGGAGAAGAACGCGGTGGCGCGCAGCACGCCGGGCAGCTTGGGGTCGTCGGCCAGCGCCCGGTAGTTGTCCGCGCCCACCCCGCGGAAGCTGCCGGCCAGCACGTTCCACTCGTGGAAGCTGTACCAGAAGACCAGGGCGAGCGGGATGAGGACGAACAGCACGCTGCCCAGCAGCTGCGGGGCGATGAACAGGTAGCCGGCCAGCGTCTCCCGCCGGCGCGCGGTCCAGAAGGGCCGCCGGGAGCCGTCCCCGCGCGGGTGCGGGGGAGCGGCCTTGGCCCGGGCGCGTTCCAGGGTCGCCATGGGAGCGCCGTCACTTCTCCAGCTGCGGCTGGATCGCCGAGCAGACGTCCTGGAGCGTCTTCGCCACGTCGGCGTCCGGCTGCCACAGCGGGTCGAGCGCGGCGCGTACGGCGTCGTACAGCTCGGCCTGGTTGGTGTGGGTCGGCTTGACCACGCCGTTCTCGATACCGCCGATCACGACCTCTTCGAGCTGCGCGGGCTTGAGCTGCGGGTTGCTCTTGGCGAGCGTCCCGGCGTCCAGCTGGGAGCTGCGGGCCTGCGGGAAGTAGCGGCCGAGTGCGGCGGAGTTCTTCTCGTTCGTCATGAACGCCAGGAAGTCCACGGCCTCCTCGACGTTGTCGCCCTCCGCGAGCACCCCGAGGCCGGCCTGCCCGATCACGTCGTACGAGCCCGCCGGGCCCTCCGGCAGCGGCACGAAGTCCCAGCCGAAGCTGTCGTCCAGCAGCGAGGCCCGGCTGATCTGGGTGACGGTCATGGCCGCCTCGCCGGCGAAGAAGTCCGCGGTGGTGCCCGGCGCGGGCAGCGCCTCGTCGACGAAGACCGCGTCGTGCAGGAACGTCATCGCCTCGGTCATCTCGGGCGCGTCGAACGTGCAGGTCCTGCCGTCCTCGCTCCAGGGCGCGGCGCCCCAGCCGCCCCACACGGTGGCCAGGTTGTCCCAGAGCTTGTAGTCGAAGTCGCGGATGACCATGCCCGCCTCGCCGGTCTCGTCCCGTACCGCGGCACCGGTCTGCGCGATCTCCTCCCAGGTCCACCGGCCCTGCTCGATCAGCTCGGCCGGGGCGGGCCGGCCGGCCTCCTTGAGCATGTCGGTGTTGACGAAGACGCCGAACGGGGAGGTGGAGAAGGGGTAGGCGTAGAGCTTGTCCTCGTGCTGCCACAGCTTCTTCGCCGACGGCAGCACGTCCGGGTCGTCCTCGATCTGGGCGAGCGCGCCGGAGGTGACGAAGTCGGGGGCCGAGTTCTCGAAGATCCAGGCCAGGTCCGGGGCCTTGCCGCCGGCTATCTGGGTGGTCAGCGCGGTGGTGTAGCTCTCGACCGGCAGGGTGTCGAACTTGATCTCCTGCACCTCCGGGTGCTGCTCGCGGTAGTCCGCGGCGATCCCGTTCAGGAGCTTCAGGTGCTCCTCGTTGCCGGTCCAGATGGTCATGCGCAGCGTGACCGGGCCGTCGTCGGAGCCGGACCCGCCGTCGGAGCCGCCGCACGCGGTGAGCGCGAGCAGGCCGGCGGCGGCGAGCGCGACGGGCTTTCCGCGGGTGAGCGTTCCTCTGCTGGACCGGGTGGACCGGGTGGACCGGGTGCTGGGCCGTGCTGGCGAAGACATGCGGGCGCCTCCTCGGATGTCGGGTCGGTCGGTGGCCTGGCGGTCAGTAACCGCTGATGTCGGGCCAGCGCAGCTCGACGCCGTGGGCGGTCAGGGTGCGCTGGAAGTCCTGGAGCAGACGGGGGGTGTTGCGTACGGCGCGGGGGGTGAGGCCGTGCTCGACGCAGTGGGCCGCGAGCAGCCCGGCGGCCTCGCCGATGTTCCACTCGACGGGGTGCAGGCGGTAGCAGCCGTTGGTGATGTGGGTGGTGCCGATGTTCTTGCCGGCGGGCAGCAGGTTCTCCGTGCGCCGCGGGAGCAGCGCGCCCAGGGGGATCTCGAACGGGCTGGACGGCACGTCGATGTAGGTGTCGCGGCCGGTGGAGGGGTGCAGGTCGATGCGGTACATGCCGATGCCCGCCGAGTCGGGGTACGACACCGCGCCCTTGCCGCCGCGCACGTCGAGCGACAGGTCCTGCTCCACGACGGTGTACTCGGCCCGGATGCGCCGCGACTCGCGGAAGTACGGGGCCATCGCCAGCCCGTCCGCGCCGCCGCCGGTGACGTCGCCGCGCAGCCGCAGCCCGGGGAAGCCGGTGCCGCCGTCGGGGCGCGGGGCCTCGGTCTGCATCCAGTACAGCAGCGACAGCGACAGCTCCCGGGCCTCCGCCAGCCGCGCCGCGGCGTCGGGCACGTCGATGACCGGGGCCTCGAAGTAGTCCACCATGGGCCAGTTGACGAGCGTGACGTCGCTCGCGTACGCGCCGGGGGTGAACTGGTCGCGGGCGGCGATCCGGCGGAACGTCCACAGGTTCCGGTCGCCGCCGCTGCGCCGCTGGTCGGCCACGACGGCGAGCGGGTCGTCGCCCGGGTTCGGGGTGAACTCGCGCTCGACCACCTCCAGCGTCCGCGGGTGCGGGGCCCGCCAGGACAGCAGCGGGGCGCCCCAGAACTCCGGCTCGTAGTCCCGCCAGAAGCCGTAGGCGGCCGGGCGGTCGATGGTGTGGTCGCCGTCGACGTGGTCGACCGCGAAGCAGTACGACACGGCCTGCATGTTGAACGGCTGGGCCTCGTCGGGGGCGCTGGGCTCGCCGGTGTCGGTGCCGGACTCGAAGCCGGTGACGTACTCGGTGCCGGTCAGCGGCAGCAGCTCGCCGGTCTCGGTGGCGTCCAGCACGTACGGCGCGGTGAGCACCAGCGGCTCGCCGCCGCCGGGGCGTTCGACGGTCACGGAGGTGACCCGGTCGCCGTCGGTCTCCGCGGCCACCGGGCGGTACGGCTGTAGCACGGTCAGCCGGCCGGCGCCGCGGTACGGGGCGAGCAGCGCCTCGATCACCGCGACGGCCACCCGCGGCTCGTGGCAGAGCCGGCTGACGTGCCCGGCCCCCGGGTTGAGGTCCGGCTTGGCGCGGGCGGCGGCCGTCAGGGGGTAGTGGCGGCGGTAGTAGTCGCGGATGCCGTCGCGCAGCGCCCGGTACGAGGCGGTGGCGCCGAACTGCTCGATCCAGGTGTGCTCGTCGGGAGGCACGGCCTGGCTGGTGAGCTGGCCGCCCAGCCAGTCGTACTCCTCGGTGAGGATCACCGAGCGGCCGGCGCGCAGCGCACCGAGCGCGGCGGCGACGCCTCCGGTGCCGCCGCCGACGACGAGGACGTCCGCGTGCATGTGTCTCCTTGGGGTGTGCGGGGGTGCGGGGTGTTGGGGCGCCGGGGCGTACGGGGCCGGTCAGCGGGCGGGGGCGGCGAGCGTGGCGCCCTCGACGAGGCGGCAGTCCAGCAGCCGGCGGGTGGGCCCGGCCCGGCCGTGCAGCATGCCGGTGAGCAGGTCGACGGCGTGCCGGCCCATCTCGGTGCGGGGGATGCGGAAGCCGGTGAAGTCCACCGGCGGGTCCACCGGCGCGGTGGGATCGCCCAGCGCCAGCACCGACAGGTCCCGCGGCACGTCCAGACCGCGGGCCAGCGCCGCCGCGTACAGCTCGACCGCGTCGTGCAGGAACTCCACGAACACCGCGGTCACCCCGGCGTCGAGCAGCAGCTCCAGCTGCTCGGCGGCCGGCGGCCCCGGCGCCAGGTGCGGCGCGTCCGCGCCGGCCACCCGCCGGAACCCGGTGAGCCGGTCGGCGGACGACTCCGCCCCCGCGCCCGGCCCGGCGAACGCCAGCCGCCGGTGGCCCAGCGCCCGCACCCGCTCCACCAGCCGGGCGGTGGCCGAGACGTAGTCGGCGCCGATGTACGGCACGGGGCCGCCGTCGGCGTCGTCGCGGCGGCCCACGCAGACGAAGGGGTAGCCCTCGGCGACCAGCCGGCTCAGCTCCCCGTGCGGGATCTCGCGGCCGAGCAGGACGCAGCCGTCCGCCACGCGCAGCCGGTTGTTCTCGTGGAAGATGCGCCGTCGGCCGGCGGTCACCGGCGCGGAGGTGAACAGCAGCAGGTCGCAGCCGCTGCGCTCGGCGCTCTCCTCGATGCCGCGCAGGAAGGGGTGGTAGAAGTCGGCGCTGGTGCTGGGGAAGACGGGCTCGTAGGTGAAGACGCCGAGGATCTGGTTGAGCTGCTTGGTCAGCCGGCGGGCCATGGGATCGGCGGCGTAGCCGGTCTCCCGGATCACGCGCAGGACGCGCTCGCGGGTCTCGGGCGCGATCCGGGCGGCGTCGGGGCGGTCGTTGAGCACGAGGGAGACCGTGGTCTGGCTGACGCCGGCCAGCCGGGCTATGTCGCGCTGGGTGAGCCTGCCGGGGGCTTCTGGCATGGGAACAGGGGCCTTCACAATGGGTAGCTAATGCGTATTGCCTGACTGCTGTGCGAGGAACCTAGAACCGGACTCGGAGCGTCGTCAAGGGGTGTTGCGGCAGCAGTAATGCGAATTAGCAGATTACCGGGGAAGGTTGGCGCCCGGTTCGCAGCGTTCGTCCCGTACGGGGTGAATTGCGCTTCGCGCGGGCGGCCCCGGCGGCGCCCGCCCCGCTC
>NZ_BAAAPF010000274.1:4752-9567 GCF_039531005.1 Streptomyces synnematoformans | reverse complement strand
CCCCCCGCGACCCCGCCCCGTACCGCAGCAGCAACGCCCCCGTGACCGGCACCGACCCCACCCCGGACCCGGCGCAGAGCCTCACCTTCGTACCGGACGCCCACGCCGGGGCCACCGACCCCGCCCGGCGGCACCCCTCCGGCGCGGCGGACCGCGTCCTGCCCCTCGGCACGGGCATGGCCCTCGCCGGCCTGGGCCTGGCGTACATCGCCCTCCGTCTCCGCCGCCGCTGACGCGCCCCCGCCCCGAGCAGGCACCCCGAGTAGGCACCCCGAGCGGGCGCCCCGAGCAGGCACCCGACCGGCCGCCCGCCCGGCGGCCGGTCCGCGCAAGATCCCGGGAGCCCCGCCGCCGGGCTCGTGCGCGACAATGGACGCATGAATACTCCGAGCAACGAGCGGCCGTCAGAGACCCCCCAGGTGGTGGTGGTCGGACCTGACGGCATGGCACGCGGGACCGTCGCGCCGGGCGACGGCGGCGCGGACGAGGAGGCCCGCGAGACCCCGCTGACGGACAAGGTCGAGCAGCCGGCGAAGGTCATGCGCATCGGCAGCATGATCAAGCAGTTGCTGGAGGAGGTGCGGGCCGCGCCTCTGGACGAGGCGAGTCGCGCCCGGCTGAAGGAGATTCACGCCAGCTCCGTGAAGGAGCTGGAGGACGGCCTCGCCCCCGACCTGATCGACGAACTGGAGCGGCTGACGCTGCCGTTCACCGACGAGTCCGTGCCCACCGAGGCGGAGCTGCGCATCGCGCAGGCGCAGCTGGTCGGCTGGCTCGAAGGGCTCTTCCACGGCATCCAGACCACGCTGTTCGCGCAGCAGATGGCGGCGCGGGCGCAGTTGGAGCAGATGCGCCGGGCGCTGCCGCCCGGTCTCGGCAGCGAGGAGCAGGGCGAGGCGGGCCCGGAGCAGGGCCGCACCGGCGGCCCGTACCTCTGACCGATCCGACAGATCCGACGGATCCCACCGATCCGTCAGATCCGTCCGACTCGTCCCCACGCCGCACAGCCGCAGCCGCACACCGCATGACAGCGGGCCGGGTCCGTACCGCGGTACGGACCCGGCCCGCCGGTCGCGGTAGGGCCTACTCCGGGTACCCCGTCGCGATGACCAGCTCGATCTTGTCCTTCGACGGGTCGAAGTAGTCGTCGTATCCGTCGAAGTTGTGCTCCAGCACCGTGTCCTTGCCCCACAGCTCGTCGGGCTCCTCGTCCACCTCGTACGACCAGTTCGCCGCACGCATGCACTCGCGCACCGACTCGTAGTCCTTGAAAGTGAAGTCCGGGACGCGGACCAGGTTCTCGTTGTTGGCGTCGGTCAGCGGGTCCGTGCAGCGGGTCTTGTCGATCGTGCGGGACCGGTCCGGCGGCTTGAAGTCCGCCTCGGCGTTTCCGGTGGCGCCGCCGTCGTCACCGCCGCCGCTGTCGGCGCCGGGGTCGGTCGTCTGCTGCTGCGTCTGGCTGCTCTGCCTGGCCTCGGGCTTGCCGTCGTCGTCCCCGCCGTTCAGCGCGACGATGATGACGGCCGCCGCCACCACCGCGACGGCGACGACGACGGTCAGGGCTATGAGCGCCACGTTCCGGTTGCCCCCGGAGCCGCCGCTGCCGCCGCCGTGCGGCGCGGGGTTGATCGTGTACGGCGGGGGCGTCGAGTACCCGGGCTGGGGCTGCCCCGGCGGGCCACCCGGCCCTCCCGGGCCCATCGGCGCCCCCGTCCCCGACTGCGCCGGGCCGAAGCCGCCCTGCTGCATCGGCTGGTACGGGGTGGCCGCACCGGCCGGGGGCGGCGACTGGTACGGGTTGACCGGCGGGAACACCGACGAGCCGACGCCCGCGCCGGAGTCGCGCGCGTGCTCACCGCCGATGACGGACGGCATCGCGCCCGGGGGCGTCATACCGCCCGCGTGGCGCACCTCCTGGCGCATCTCCTCGGCGCTGCTGAACCGTTCGTTCGGGTTCTTCGCCAGCGCCCGTGCCACCAGCGCGTCGACGACCGGCGGGATCGTCATGTTGATGGACGACGGCGCCGGCGGCGGCTCCTGCACGTGCGCGTACGCGATGGCCAGCGGCGAGTCCGCGTCGAACGGCAGCCGCCCGGTCAGCAGCTCGAAGAGCAGGACGCCCACCGAATACAGGTCGGAGCGGGCGTCCACGCCGCGGCCCAGCGCCTGCTCGGGGGAGAGGTACTGCGGGGTGCCGACGACCATGCCCGTCTGCGTCATCGACGTGACGCCGGACTGCACGGCCCGCGCGATGCCGAAGTCCATCACCTTGACCTGCTCGCGGCGCGTCATCATGACGTTCCCCGGCTTGATGTCGCGGTGGACGAGGCCCATCTCGTGGCTGGCGTCGAGCGCGGCCAGCACGTCGGCGGTGATGCGCAGCGCCTTCTCCGTGGGCACCGCGCCGAACCGCGCGACGTCCTCGTCGAGCACCGCGCGCAGCGGCCGGCCCTCGACGTACTCCATGACGATGTACGGCACGGGCCCGCCGGCCTCGCCTTCGACGGCGAAGCGGTCCTCGCCGGTGTCGAAGACGGAGACGACGTTCGCGTGCGACAGCCGGGCGACGGCCTGGGCCTCGCGGCGGAACCGTTCGCGGAAGGAGTCCTCCCGGCCCAGCTCCGTGTGGAGCGTCTTCACCGCGACCTGGCGGTCGAGCACGGTGTCGTGGGCGAGGTGGACGGAGGCCATGCCGCCGGTGCCCAGCAGGTCGAGGAGCCGGTAGCGGCCGCCCCCCACGGATCGACCGGCGTAGTCGTCCTGGCCGCCGTGCTCGGTCATGCTCGTTTCTCCCCCGGGTGCTGGCTTGATGCTGAAAGTCTGCCTCAGGGAGAGGAGAGGTCAAGCGGGTTGCCCGTTCCGTGACCACCTGCCCCCCTGCGGTGTCCCTTTGCGCCCCCTTTACCCACACCCCCGCCGCCGGGTCCGGGATTTGCGCACGAACCCCCCGACCCGGTTGCATGTTCCGTTCAGCAGGACCGGTAGTCAGGGGCAGGAGGTAGCGTTCCCCATACCGGACGGACCACCGAACCACGGCGAGGAACTGATGTCAGAGACGGAGCCCCCGGAGGAGCCGTCGGCGAAAGGGCCGGGCAGCGGCGGTATGCCCGACTCGCCGGAGAACTGGGGCGTCGGCGGTCTCGTCGGGGACGGCCGCTACCGCCTCACCCGCCGCCTCGGCCGCGGCGGCATGGCCGAGGTCTTCGCCGCGGAGGACGTGCGCCTCGGCCGCGAGGTGGCCGTCAAGCTGCTGCGCAGCGACCTCGCCGAGGACCCGGTGTCCAAGGCCCGCTTCACGCGCGAGGCGCAGTCGGTCGCCGGCCTGAACCACCACGCGGTCGTCGCTGTCTACGACTCCGGCGAGGACCAGGTCGCCGGCAGCACCGTGCCGTACATCGTCATGGAGCTGGTCGAGGGCCGGACGATCAAGGAGCTGCTGACCGGCGCCGAGATCCCGCCGCCCGACCAGGCGCTGCTGATCATCTCGGGGGTGCTGGAGGCGCTGGCCTACAGCCACCAGCACAGCATCGTCCACCGCGACATCAAGCCCGCGAACGTCATCATCACCACCACGGGCGCGGTGAAGGTGATGGACTTCGGCATCGCCCGCGCGCTGCACGGCGCGGCCTCCACCATGACCCAGACCGGCATGGTCATGGGCACCCCGCAGTACCTCTCCCCCGAGCAGGCCCTCGGCCGCGCCGTCGACACCCGCTCCGACCTCTACGCCGTCGGCTGCCTGCTCTACGAGCTGCTGACCGGCCGGCCGCCGTTCGTCGGCGAGACCCCGCTGTCCGTCGTCTACCAGCACGCGCAGGACAACGCCGTGCCGCCGTCCCAGATCAGCGGCGAGGCGCCGCCGGAGCTGGACGGCCTCGCCATGCGCGCGCTGGCCAAGGAGCCCGACGACCGCTTCCAGACCGCCGACGAGATGCTGGGGCTGGTGCAGTACGCGCTGCGCATGCTGCGCGACGTCGGCCCGCACACCGGCACGTGGGACACCGGCGCGGTCGCCGTCGGCGGCACGCCGCCCATGGGCACCCCGGCCGTCGGCGCCACCGCGGCCATCACGGCGCTGGCCGGCGCCGGCGCCGACATCCAGCAGCAGCCGCTGCTGCGGGTCAGCGGGCCGGACGGCGGCGGCTTCGACCCCGGCCCGCGCGGGAAGGAGTGGGCGATCGTGGCGCTGGCGGTGGCGGCCATAGTGCTGGGCGTGGCCTTCGCGCTGAGCGGCGGCGACGAGGAGGGCCCGAAGAAGCCGCCGCCGTCGTCGACGTCGTCGGAGCCGTCCCCGACGAAGGACAAGAAGACGGAGGACGACGAGCCGACGCCGACGGAGGAGGAGCCGACGTACGAGGGCGAGCCCTCGTACCAGGAGACCGAGGAGCCCCCGCCCACCACCTCCCCGACGGACTCCCCGACCGACCCCACCAGCCCCACCGGCTCGCCCACCGAGCCGGGCGACGACGTCGGCGGCACGACGAGCGAGGGCAGCGGCAGCACGTCCGAGGGCGGCACGGAGGGCAGCGCGACCGGCGACACCACCGGGGACCCGGCCGGCGGCGAGGCCGACGGCGGCGAGTCCGCGGGGGACACGGCGGGCGAGGTCGACGGCGGCAGCGAGGCAGCGGGCGAGACGGTGCAGGGCAACGACGCAGACGGCGGCTTGGGCTCGTAGGCCCCACCCTCCCGCCCGGGGGCTGCGCCCCGGCCCTGCTCGGGGCTGCGCCCCGGCCCTGCTCGGGGCTGCGCCCCGGACCTGCTCGGGGCTGCGCCCCGGACCTGCTCGGGGCTGCGCCCCGGACCTGCTCGGGG
>NZ_BAAAPF010000274.1:0-4654 GCF_039531005.1 Streptomyces synnematoformans | reverse complement strand
GGCTGCGCCCCGGACCCGCACGGGGCTGCGCCCCGGACCCGCACGGGGCTGCGCCCCGGACCTCCACGGGGCTGCGGCCCGGACCTCCACGGGGCTGCGGCCCCGGCCCCGCACGGGCCTGCGGCCCCGGGCCGACACGGGGCTACGCCCCGGGCGCTCGCGGGGCTGTGCACCCGGACATGCACTGGGCTGTCCCCCTGGGCCCACACGGGCCTGCGGCCCCGGCCCGCACGGGGCTACGCCCCGGGCCCCCACGGGACTGCGCCCCGGGCCCCGCTCGCCCCCCGCGGGGCTGGCGCCCTCGGGCCCTCGCCGGGCTGCGCCTCGGACGCGCACTGGGTTGTGCCCCTGGGGCCCACCACGGGCCTGCGGCCCCTGACCCCGGGGGGCTGTGCCCCCGGGCCCTCGCGGGGCTGCGCCCCCAGACCCACGGGGCTGGCGCCCTCGGGCCCTCGCCGGGCTGCGCCTCGGACGCGCACTGGGTTGTGCCCCTGGGGCCCACCACGGGCCTGCGGCCCCGGACCCCGCGGAGCTGTGCCTCCAGGCCCCCGCGGAGCTGTCCGCCCCGGACCCCCACGGGCTGCGCTTTCGGCTTCCCGTAACGGTCTCCCGGCCGCGCCACCGGACTGCGGCTCCCGCGGCCGCTCGGCCCTCACCTGGGCTCCGGCCCTCAGCCGCTCGCCCTCCGGGCCTCTCGGCGCCTCGCGCTCCCCCTCCCCGCGGTCGGGCGCTACCCCTCTCGGTCGCCCTGTTCCGCCTGCCGGCGGGCGACGTACGCCGCCGCCTGCGATCTGCGCTCCATGCCCAGCTTCGACAGCAGGCTGGACACGTAGTTCTTGATCGTCTTCTCCGCCAGGTGCAGCCGTTCGCCGATGGCCCGGTTGGTCAGTCCCTCGCCGATCAGGTCGAGGATCCTGCGTTCCTGGTCCGTCAGGCCGGCCAGCTTCTCGTCGTCCCGCCCGCGGCCGCCGTCGCGGAGGCGCTCCAGCACCCGCGCCGTCGCGACCGGGTCGAGCAGCGACTTGCCGGCGGCCACGTCCCGTACGGCGGTCAGCAACTCGTTGCCCCGGATGGCCTTCAGCACGTACCCGGACGCGCCCGCCATGATCGCGTCGAAGAGCGCCTCGTCGTCGGCGAACGACGTGAGCATGAGGCACCTGATGTCCTCGTTCCGGGAGCGGATCTCGCGGCACACCTCAACGCCGCTGCCGTCCGGCAGCCGCACGTCGAGCACCGCCACGTCCGGCCGTACCGCCGGGATGCGGACGAGTGCGTCGGCGGCCGTGCCGGCCTCGCCGACGACCTCGATGTCCGGCTCGGCGGCCAGCATCTCGTGCACCCCCCGACGGACCACTTCGTGGTCATCGAGTAGGAATACGGTGATTTTTCCATCTATGGCCACATCCCCAGTCTCACATACTGGGTCTTCCCGCGCTCACGGCCGCCGGGATAACGTGCCAGTGTCCCGGCAGCCTGCGAGGCTGTGACCAGTGGACCCGGCGCCGACGCGGCGGCCCGCCCCCTGCATTACTAGGAAATCAAAGCAAAACCGCAGGTCAGGACGGATCGCGAAGCACCGGACCACTGTGTAACGTGCCTGCCAGTGGGAAGGATGCCGGGCGCCTGTCACACCCGATCCCCCGCCCGTGCACCCACCCCGTGCACGTACGGGAACCGGGTGAGCCGCCCTCCGCTGCCGCGGAGGACCCGAAGGCCACCGGCGATCCCGGGGGCCGGAGAGACGTCAGGAGAGACCGTGACCGAGAGCACTGCCGCGCGCGACCCGCGCCGCAGCAGCAAGCGCACCAGCGGGAGCGACGGCGTGAGGGCGGGCGCGGCGAGCGCGAGCGCGTCCGCGACGGCGGCGCCCACGGCGCCCACGGCGCCCGCCCACGCACCCGCGGCGCCCGCGAAGAAGGCAGCGGCCAAGAAGACGCCGGCCGGGAAGGCACCCGCGAAGAAGGCCGCCGCCAAGAAGGCCGCGAAGAAGACCGCCGCGAAGAAGACCGCCGCCAAGAAGGCACCCGGCAAGAAGGCGCCGGCCAGGAAGGCGGCGCAGAGCGCCCCCGCCGCGCCGACGGCCGCCCTCGCCGGCGGCTCCGAGCTGGTGCAGCTGCTCACCCCCGAGGGCGAGCGCGTCGCACACCCCGAGTACGCCGTCGACCCGAGCCCCGAGGAACTGCGCGGCCTCTACCGCGACATGGTCCTCACCCGCCGCTTCGACGCCGAGGCCGTCACCCTGCAGCGCCAGGGCGAGCTGGGCCTGTGGCCCTCGCTGCTCGGCCAGGAGGCCGCCCAGGTCGGCTCCGGCCGGGCGACCCGTGCGGACGACTACGTCTTCCCCACGTACCGCGAGCACGGCGTCGCCTGGTGCCGCGGCGTGGACCCGACGCTGCTGCTCGGCATGTTCCGCGGCGTGAACAACGGCGGCTGGGACCCGAACAGCAACAACTTCCACCTCTACACGATCGTCATCGGCTCCCAGACGCTGCACGCCACCGGCTACGCCATGGGCGTCGCCAAGGACGGCGCCGACTCCGCCGTCGTGGCGTACTTCGGCGACGGCGCGTCCAGCCAGGGCGACGTCGCCGAGGCGTTCACCTTCGCGTCCGTCTACAACGCGCCGGTCGTCTTCTTCTGCCAGAACAACCAGTGGGCCATCTCCGAGCCCACCGAGCGCCAGTCCCGCGTCCCGCTCTACCACCGCGCCGCCGGCTACGGCTTCCCCGGCGTCCGGGTCGACGGCAACGACGTGCTCGCCGTGCTCGCCGTCACCCGCAAGGCGCTGGAGCACGCCCGCTCCGGCCAGGGCCCGATGCTGGTCGAGGCGTACACGTACCGCATGGGCGCCCACACCACCTCCGACGACCCCACCCGCTACCGCAGCGACGACGAGCGCGCCGCCTGGGAGGCCAAGGACCCGATCCTGCGGCTGCGCACCCTGCTGGAGCGGGAGGGCCTCGCCGACGCGGCGTTCTTCGCCGCGCTGGACGAGGAGAGCGACGCGCTGGCCAAGCGGGTGCGCGAGGCCATCAGGACCATGGAGAACCCGGAGCCGATGGCCATCTTCGAGAACATCTACGCCGACGGGCACGCCGTCGTGGACGAGGAGCGTGCGCGCTACGCGGTGTACCAGGCGTCCTTCGCCGATCACGACGCGGACCACGCGGGCGCCGCCGGGAAGGGGCACTGATCATGGCGATCGAGAAGATGGCACTGGCCAAGGCGATCAACGCATCCCTGCGCACGGCCATGGAGGACGACGCGAAGGTCCTCGTCATCGGCGAGGACGTCGGCAAGCTCGGCGGCGTCTTCCGCGTCACCGACGGGCTGCAGAAGGACTTCGGCGAGGAGCGGGTCATCGACTCGCCGCTGGCCGAGTCCGGCATCGTCGGCACCGCGATCGGGCTGGCGCTGCGCGGCTACCGGCCGGTGGTGGAGATCCAGTTCGACGGGTTCGTCTTCCCCGCGTACGACCAGATCGTCACGCAGCTCGCGAAGATGCACGCGCGGGCGCTGGGCACGGTCAAGCTGCCGGTCGTCATCCGGATCCCGTACGGCGGCGGCATCGGCGCGGTGGAGCACCACAGCGAGTCCCCGGAGGCGCTGTTCGCGCATGTGGCGGGGCTGAAGTGCGTCTCGCCCTCGACGCCCGCGGACGCCTACTGGATGCTGCAGCAGGCCATCCACAGCGACGACCCGGTGATCTTCTTCGAGCCCAAGCGGCGCTACTGGGACAAGGGCGAGGTCTCCCTGCCTGACAGCGGCTTCGCCGCGGGCTCCGCGATTCCCATGCCGCTGCACGAGGCGCGGGTCGCCCGGGAGGGCACGGACCTCACGCTCGCGGCGTACGGGCCGATGGTGAAGACCTGTCTGGAGGTCGCCGCGGCGGCGGCCGAGGAGGGCACGTCGCTGGAGGTCGTGGACCTGCGCTCGATGTCGCCGATCGACTTCGACACCGTGCAGCGCTCGGTGGAGAAGACCGGCCGGCTGGTCGTCGTGCACGAGGCCCCGGTGTTCTACGGCTCCGGCGGCGAGATCGCCGCGCGCATCACGGAGCGGTGCTTCTACCATCTGGAGGCCCCGGTGCTGCGCGTCGGCGGCTTCCACGCGCCGTACCCGCCGGCGAGGCTGGAGGAGGAGTACCTCCCGAACCTGGACCGGGTACTCGATGCCGTCGACCGCGCGCTGGCGTACTGAAGAGGGAGCGTGTCCGTGACCATGAGCAACACCGCGCGCCTCCGCGAGTTCCGGCTGCCCGACGTGGGCGAGGGCCTGACGGAGGCGGAGATCCTCAAGTGGTACGTCCAGCCGGGCGACCCCGTGCACGACGGCATGGTGGTCTGCGAGGTGGAGACGGCCAAGGCGGCGGTCGAGCTGCCGATCCCGTTCGACGGGGTGGTGCAGGAGATCCGCTACGCCGAGGGCGACACGGTCGACGTCGGGACGACGATCATCGCGGTCGACACGGAGCCGGGGGCCGCGGAGCCCGGGGCCGCCCCCGGACCCGGGGGGACCGCGGCACCGGCCGATGCCGAGGGTGCCGGAACCCCGCCCGCGGGCGCGGGGTCCGAGGCCGGAACCCCGGCCTCGGATGAGCCGCACGCGGGCGGTGCCTCCGGGGCACCGGCCGGCGGCCCGGGCGAGCCCAGCG
>NZ_BAAAPF010000273.1:0-9568 GCF_039531005.1 Streptomyces synnematoformans | reverse complement strand
CGCCCGCGACGCCGAGCTGGCCGACGCCGCCGTCCGCGCCCGCCGCGCCGGGCGTCGTGGCCCCGGCGAGGGCGAGGCAGTCGTCCATGGTGCGGAAGGCGTGCACCCCGGCGGGCAGCGCGGAGTCCGCACCGCCGGTGTCGTCGAACAGCCCGCGCAGCGGGGGCAGCACCGGCCCCGCGCCGGTGGCCAGCACCAGCACGTCGTACGGCACGGCCCGCCCGTCGTCGCACTGCACCAGCCGCGCCGCGCGGTCGAGGCGCACCGCGCGCACGCCGCGCAGGGTGCGGACGGCCGGGGCCGCCGGGAGGTCGGGGAGGCGGATCACGCCCGGTTCGTAGCGCCCGGCGAGGACCTCGGCGAGCAGCACCCGGTTGTACGCGGCGTGCGGCTCCTCCCCGACGAGCGTCACCCGCGCCCCGGCGGGCACGAGCTGCCGCGCGAGCCGCGTACCGGCCATGCCGCCGCCGACGACCACGACGCGCCGCCCCTCGACGGCGGCGGCAGCGGCCGGAGCTGCGGGTACGGAGACGGTAGGGCTCATAGCATCCACCCTGCGCCGACGCCGTTACCCCGCCGCATCCCCCCTGTTTCCCGCACGCAACACTGCCCTCAGCACCGCTGGCCCGATGCTGTGAGCGACGGCGGGCAGCGCGGGACCGCACGACGGCTGCAGCGCGTCCTGCGCACGACCCGCACCACCTTCCCCGACATCCAGGACGCCGCATCCACCAAACTGCTCCGGCTGCGTAAGGAGATGGCAGCCTGATCCCCGACATGGCAGCGCGGTGCACGGTGTTGAAGTGAACCCGGGGCTGAGCGCCTCGGGCGGGGCCGTCAGCATGTGGCCACCGCAGGTCGCGGGACCTTGAATGCGGCCCAGACGACCTTGCCGGGGCCGGTGCCGGTCGGATACCCCCAGTCGTCCGCGAGCGCGGAGACGAGTAGCAGGCCGCGGCCCCGGTCGTCGGTGTCCGAGGGTGTGCACAGGTGCGGGGTGGCGGTGCTGGCGTCGTGTACCTCAATGCGTACGGCTGTGTCCATGCGGATGATTCGGACCAGGAAGCGACGACCGGCAGGAGTGTGCTGCAGGGCGTTGGTGACCAGTTCCGAGACGCACACGCGGATGTCGTCGGCCTGCTCCGGAGCGCATCCGTCGAGGTGGTCGGCCACGAACCTGCGCGCGCGGCCCACGGCCGCCGCGCTCCTCCCTCACTCTCAGTGTCGCAGTTCTCCCCGCAGGATGCTCCCGGTCCACTAGAGCCCGCAATCGAACACACAAAAAAATGAGAATTCTCAATCTCCGGTGAAGATTTGCCACTCGAAGGGGGAGTCGGCATGACACGAGCTGATCACCCGCAGCAGACTGTCGAGCTGAACCACGTGAGCGGAGGAGAAGTGAGCGGACCAACAGTGCGACGGCGCAGGCTCGGCGCGAAGTTACGTGCCCTCCGCGACGGGCGCGGCCTTACCTTGGAGGAGGTGGCCGAGGAATCCGGTGGGCGTATCACCGTGGCGAAGCTGTCCCGGCTGGAGACTGCGCGAAGCGCGGCGAAGGCCGCCGACGTAGAGGCGCTGCTCGACCAGTACGAAGTCGCCGACGCGGAGTTGCGGGCAGCGCTGCTGGCGCTGACCCGCGAGGGGGCCCGGCGCGGCTGGTGGCAGTCGTACCGCGGCGTGCTGTCGCCCGTGTACGAGGATCTGATCAGCCTGGAGGCTGAGGCCGAGGCGCTGTTCACGTGGCAGGGTTCCGTCATCCCGGGACTGCTTCAGACGGCCGAGTACGCTCGCGAGATCATCGGGGCGACGGCGATGTCCGAGGCGGTGGAGGGCAAGGTCGACGCACTGGTCGAGGTGCGCCTCGCCCGGCAGGCCGTCCTCACCCGGGAGAAACCGCTCAACCTCTGGGCGATCATCTCCGAGAGCGCCCTCGACACCCAGTGCGCTGGCGAGGGCGTCATGCGTGACCAACTCGCCCGGCTGCATTTGCTCAACAAGAGGCCGAACGTCAACATCCAAGTTCTCCCCTCGGACAGCCCACCGCACGCCGGGCAGTTGGGCTCATTCTCCGTGCTCAGCTTCGAGGGGCATCGGGACCTCGACGTGGCGCACTCGGAAAGCCTGACCGCAACCGTGTACGTCGAAGACCGGGAACAGGTCAGCGTCTACCGGGACGCCATCAGCCGGCTGCAGGCTGCCGCCCTGCCGGTCGATGCGTCCGCCGAGCGAATCGCAGAGAAGAGGGATCACGCATGAACCACATAGACAACGCCTCGACCCTCGCCGTGGCCTGGTGGAAGTCCAGCCACAGCGGCGCCCAGGGTGACTGCGTCGAGGTCGGCATCATCGACGAGCGGGGCGCTGCTGTCCGCGACAGCAAGGACCCCGCGGGGCCCGCGCTGCTTCTGACCCGCGACCAACTCGCCGGGCTCGTCGCTGCCGTCCGCGCGGGCCGTTTCGAGGTCTGAGCGAACACAACGACCGTCCTCTGCACGGCCCTGCGGCCGTGCAGAGAACGTCTCGTCGTGCCCTCAGCCCACCGCCTCGATCGCACGCAGGACCAACGCCCGCGCCTCCGACCCGTACACCGCGAGCTGACGCAACTCCTCGAACGCCTTCAGGTAGAGGGTGATCTCACCCGGGGATGTAACCGTGATCTGTGCAGAGAGCAGTTCCACGTGTACTCGCTGGTCGTCGAAGATGTCGAAGGTCTCCATCGGCCAGATCGCCCGGTCTGCGGTGCGGGGGACGATGCCAAAGGAGACGTTCGGCAGCGCCATGACGCTCAGCAGATGGCCCAGCTGCCCGGCCATCACGGCGGCGCCGCCGAGGCGCTTATGGAGGACGTCTTCCTCCATGACCAGCACACATCGATGATCTCCTTCGCGGATCACGTGGGAGCGTCCGACCCGGGCGGCGGCGGCCTCCTCGGCGTCGTCCGGGGCGCCGTGGAACTGGCTGATCAACCGGAGTAGGGCAGTGGTGTACTCCTGAGTTTGAACCAGACCAGGGATGACGTCCGCGCAGTACGTACGGAAGGTCTTGGTCTGCTCGAACAGCGGGACGAAGTCCTCTTGGACCCGGCGCATTCCGGCACGGTGCAGCCGCTTCCACTCGGTATACATGGAGTCGGCCTGCCGGTTCGCCGCCACGAGGTCGGCCGCCTGGTCGTCGGCGGCGCAGACCCGACACCAGGCCCGGATGTCCGCGTCCGAGGGGACGGTGCGGGCGCTCTGGAGACGGGACGCCTTCGACGGGTGCCAGCCGCAGCGCTCCGCGACCTCCCGGGCCGACAGGCCAGCATCCAGACGCATCTCCTTGAGACGCACGCCCAGCGCCTCGCGGGCGGCCCGGACGCTGGCCGAGGGGTAGGTGGGCATGGGCCGGCGGGTCCGTTCGAGTTACTGGATCTCGTAGTCCTCGTGCAGGACTGCCCGGGACCATACGGCTTCGAACGCCGACGCGCATAGCTTCGCGGCGGCCGGATCTTCACTCACCTCGTCGGCGACCGATTCGCCAGCGCCGCTGAAGTGGTGCCACAGGACGACGCGGCCGTCGAAGAGCCAGAAGTCGTTCCCCGGAAGCGCCAGGTCCGACGCACGGCGCCGCGGCAGCCAGCGCACCTGCTCCCCAGCGCCGAGGTTGACCGGGGTGCCCGCGTGCTCGTAGCGGACGTACTCCGTTACGGGCTCGGAGACAATCCGAACTCGGCGGACAGCGACTCCACGAGCCACGGTGCGCCGTACCAGGCCCACCCACTCGCGCCAGAAGTCGGAGTCCGGATCGTCTACTGCCGACCCCGACTCGCGCCACCTCCTGAAGTCATCGTCCTCGCTGGAGACGGCGTACTGGTCGCGCATCTCCAGGTGCACGGCGCTTCGCTGGGCGGCGTCAATCATCTCCTCGAAGCTGGGTTCGCTCGGCGGCATCGCACACCTCCCTCAAGATCGGCACCATGCGCGCTGGGATACGGATCACCGTCTCGTGGTCCGGGATGTTGCCCGTCTTTTCGCACTCGGTCCGGGTTGCATCGTCTGCGATCCAGCCCTGCATGACGAGGTCCTTGGTCGTGTCGTCCAGCCACACCGTGGGGGACTTGTTGGTCTTGGTCAGCGGATCCTTGCCGAAGAAAAGTAACGCCACGTCCACTCGCCTCCTAAGAGATTGCGGTGACGTGCACGACCATCACGCCGATTCACCAGACTGTCAAGGGCATACGTGCGGCACACACAGGCGATTGAACTGCCGTGCACGTCTGTGCAATTCTGCTGACCTGCCGGACCTGGCCCTCCTACGGTCCGAGACATGGCCGCCCATGCAGATGCGCCGTCGGCGCCTGGCGAACCCCTGATGACGCTGCGGGTGTCCCGTGACAGCGGGCGCACCTGGGGGCGCAAGAAGAGCTACTACGCCCGCGACTGCCTGCCTCCCCTGCTCAACAGCACCATGCCGCCGTGCACATGCCCGCGCTGCCGCGAGCGGCGGTGACCATGAGCACCGATGTGGGCCCCCGTCGGCGGACCTACCCCGCACCGCCTGTGCTTCTTCCCGCCCGCGACGGCAAGGGAGCACAACCTGTCCGCTGCTGCCAGGCCTGCGGCCAGCTTGACCAGGACCGCCGGGACGTGTGCAACGCGGGCGACCACTCAGCCACCACCGACTTCTCCGTCCCCATCCGCAGCACGCCGCCCACTGAACTCCCGCCCCTGGCCGACCGAACCCTCCGGCCGGGGCCCCGACCGGCCGGCCGCACATCGGCCCGGCCGGACGCGCCCCCCCGCCTGCCGCACCCGCCCGGCCCGGCAGGCGGGGCGCCGCACGACCGCCCCGGGCGTTCCGGGGCGCGCTGGAGAGGAGGCACACCCGATGACCCTCAACAACCCGCTGACGATCAATCCCGACGTGCGGGGCGACCCGGGCGACGAGGACGACAACACCGACATCGAAGACGGCGACGGAGGCGGCGGCAACCCCTCCCCCGGCCACCGCTGAGATACCCCGCAATGCCGGTCCTCGCGGCTTCGGTGCCGCGGGGACCGGCCTGGACCGGCAGGAGCACGATGGGCAGCGAGCAGACCGGCACCGGCCGGGTCACCGTCTTCCCGCTCACCCACC
Organism: Streptomyces synnematoformans; assembly: GCF_039531005.1. Classification (NCBI taxonomy): domain Bacteria; kingdom Bacillati; phylum Actinomycetota; class Actinomycetes; order Kitasatosporales; family Streptomycetaceae; genus Streptomyces; species Streptomyces synnematoformans. Next base: position 4,453 of record NZ_BAAAPF010000273.1, on the reverse strand, counting down.
ACTGGCCCGACCGCCGCTGCCTGCTCGCCTACACCACCACCGGACACTTCGGCACCACCGCCATCGTCGGCATCCTGCCCGTACCGGAACTGGAACACCCCGACCTCCTGGCGGTCGCGGCGGCGCACCACGCCCAGGGCCTGTACGGATCCCGCGGCGGACCCGACAACGCCTGCGCCAGCTGGGTGATCTGCACCGGCTGGTCCGCCCGCATCGGCGGCTCCGGCCCCCGCCTCGACATCAAGAACACCGACTGGCACCTGCGCCTCAACCGCCGGATCGAACTCGCCAACCAGACGTACGGTCACGACCTACTGCACACCGGCACCCTCACCCTCAACGACAGCGAGCTGATGAAGTCGGCCCTCACACTCGTCCGCTGAAAGCACACCGACAGCACAACGCGGGCCCCTCCGGCCGCGCCCCCGCGCGGCCGGAGCAGCGGCGAACAGCCACGCCGCGGGCAGCGGGGCGAGGACGCAGGCCAGCACCCCGCCGACCGACCCGCCCGCCACCCCGGGTTACGCTCCCCCCACGATGCCCGACATATCCCTGTTCACCCTGGTCACACTGTGTCTCGTCGCCGCCGCGGCGGGTTGGATCGACGCCGTCGTCGGCGGCGGCGGGCTGCTGTTGCTGCCCGCTCTGCTCCTCGGCTATCCGCACCACCAGCCCGCGTATCTGCTCGGCACGAACAAGGCCGTGGCCATCGTCGGCACCACCGCCGCGGCGGTGACGTACGCCCGCAAGTCCCCCGTCGACGTGCGGCTGGCGGTGCGCATCGGGGCGGCGGCGCTCGCCGGGTCGGCGCTGGGGGCGTTCTTCGCCGCCGGGGTGAGCAGCGAGGTGCTGCGGCCGGTGATCATGGGGGTGCTGCTGGCGGTGCTGGCGTTCGTGGTGCTGCGCCCGTCGTTCGGCACGGACGCGCCCGCGACCGGTCCGGTGACGGCGCGGCGGGTGGCCGCCGCGGTGGCGGTGGCGGGGCTGGGCATCGGCTTCTACGACGGGCTGATCGGCCCGGGGACGGGCACGTTCCTGGTGCTCGCGCTCACCGCCGTGCTGCACCTGAACCTCGTGCAGGCGTCCGCCACCGCCAAGATCGTGAACGTGTGCACCAACTTCGGGGCGCTGGTGGTGTTCTCGGTCCAGGGCACGGTGCTGTGGTCGCTGGCCGCGCTGCTGGCGGTCTTCAACCTCGGCGGCGGCTGGCTCGGCGCGCACATGGCGCTGAAGAAGGGCAGCGGCTTCGTGCGCGGGGTGCTGGTCGTCACCGTCGTCGGGCTGGTCGCCAAGCTCGCCTACGATCAGTGGGCATGACGGACTTTCTGACGGTACTCACGACGGCGGACGCCCGGGAGAAGGCCGAGGCGCTGGCCCGGGGCGCGGTGGAGGCGCGGCTGGCGGCGTGCGCGCAGGTGAGCGCCCCGGTCACGTCGGTCTACCGCTGGGAGGGCGCGGTCGAGGAGTCGACGGAGTGGCAGGTGCTGCTCAAGACGACGACGGCGCGGTACGCGGAGCTGGAGGCGCACCTGCGGGCGGCGCACGACTACGACGAGCCGGAGATCATCGCGACGCCGGTGACGCACGGGAGCGCCGGGTACCTGGCGTGGGTGGCGGACGAGACGGCGGCGGGCTGAGGGTGCGTACGGGACGGGCCCGGGGGGCGTAGCGCACGGCCGCCCCCGGGTCCGTACGGAACGGGAAGCCGTTCGTACGCCCCCTACTCCCCCGCCCGCTCCACCCGTACCGCGCACACCTTGAACTCCGGCATCCGCGACACCGGATCGAGCGCCGGGTTGGTCAGCGTGTTCGCCCGCCCCGCGCCCGGCCAGTGGAACGGCATGAACACCGTGTCCGGCCTGATCGCCGCGCTGATCCGGGCCGGGGCGACGGCCCGGCCGCGTCGGGAGAGAACCGCGACCGGGTCGCCCTCGTCGGCGCCCACGCGGGCGGCGAGCTGCGGGTGCATCTGCACGAACGGGCCGGGAGCGGCCGCGTTCAACTCGTCCACCCGGCGCGTCTGGGCGCCCGACTGGTAGTGCGCGAGTACCCGGCCCGTCGTCAGCCACACCGGGTAGTCCGCGTCCGTCTCCTCCGCCGCCGGCCGGTGCTGCACGCCCGCGAACCGCGCCCGCCCGTCCGGCGTCGCGAACCGGTCGAGGAACATCCGCGGCGTCGGCTCGCCGTCCTCCGGGCACGGCCAGAACACGCCGTCCTCCGCCTCGATCCGCTCGTACGTGATCCCCGAGTAGTCCGCCTTCCCGCCGGCCGACGCCCGTCGCAGCTCCGCGAAGACCTCCTCGGCCGCCGCCGGGAACCCCGCCGCCCGCGCCGGCGCCAGCCGCTCGGCGAGGCCGCGCAGCACGTCGAGGTCGCCCCGTACGCCCGGCGGCGGGTCGACGGCGCGGCGGCGCAGCAGCACCCGACCCTCCAGGTTCGTGAGCGTGCCGGTCTCCTCGGCCCACTGCGTCACGGGCAGCACGACGTCCGCGAGCGCCGCGGTCTCCGACAGCACCACGTCCGCGACCGCCAGGAAGTCCAGCGACCGGATCCGCCGCTCGACGTGCGCGGCGCGCGGCGCGGAGACCACCGGGTTGGAGCCCATGAGCAGCAGCGCCCGGACGCCGTCCGGGCCGGGTGCGCCGAGCGCGTCGAGCAGTTCGTACGCGCTGCGCCCGGGGCCCGGCAGCGTGTCCGGGTCCACGCCCCAGACGGCGGCGACGTGGCGGCGCGCGTCGGGGTCGGTGAGCAGCCGGTAGCCGGGGAGCTGGTCGGCCTTCTGGCCGTGCTCGCGGCCGCCCTGCCCGTTGCCCTGGCCGGTGAGGCAGCCGTAGCCGGAGTACGGGCGCCCGGCGCGGCCGGTGGCCAGGCACAGATCGATCCACGCGCCGACGGTGTCGGTGCCCTTGGCCTGCTGCTCGGGGCCGCGGGCGGTGAGGACCATGGCGGACTCCGGCGTGCAGAACAGCTCCACGGCCCGGCGCAGCTGCGGCACGGGCACGCCGGTGATCCGCTCCACCAGCTCCGGCCAGTGCGCCATGGCGGTGGCGCGGGCGTCCGCCCAGCCGGTGGTGCGGGCGGCGATGAAGTCGTCGTCGGTGCGGCCCTCGGCGATCACGAGGTGCAGCAGGCCGAGGGCGAGCGCGAGGTCGGTGCCGGGGCGCGGGGCGAGGTGCAGGTCGGCCTGCTCGGCGGTGCGGGTGCGGCGCGGGTCGACGACGACGAGGGTGCCGCCGTTGGCGCGCAGCTCGGTGAAGTAGCGCAGGGCGGGCGGCATGGTCTCGGCGGGGTTGGCGCCGACGAGGACGACGCAGCCGGTGCGGGGGATGTCGGCGAGCGGGAAGGGCAGGCCGCGGTCGAGTCCGAAGGCGCGGGTGCCCGCGGCGGCGGCGGAGGACATGCAGAAGCGGCCGTTGTAGTCGATCTGGGAGGTGCCGAGGACGATACGGGCGAACTTGCCGAGCGCGTACGCCTTCTCGTTCGTCAGCCCGCCGCCGCCGAAGACGCCGACGGCGTCCGGCCCGTGCGCGTCCTGGGCGCGGGCGAGGCCGGCGGCGACCCGGTCGAGGGCGTCCGGCCAGGAGGCCGGGCGGAGCGGGGCTGCCGGATCGTCGCGGTCGTCACGTACCAGCGGCCCGGTCAGGCGGGCGGCGGAGTCCAGGACGGCGGGCGCGGTGCGGCCCTTGCCGCACAGGGCGCCGCGGTTGACGTCGAAGCCCGTGCGCTCCAGCACGTCGAGCCCGCCCTCTTCGGCGGCGGGTTTCAGCGTCATGCCGCACTGGAGCGAGCAGTACGGGCAGTGGGTGTCGACGTTCATGCACACGAGGGTGCGGGACGGATGTCACCCCTGGTGGACAGCGATATTACGGGACGGGTTCGCCGTCCTCAGCGGACGGGTCGGGCGGGCGTGAGCAGCCGTCAACACGGTGACGCGGGGGTGAAACAGCGGCGCAACGACGCTGCGCCAGGCTCGCCCCATGACGGCCACACCACCGCCTCCGGGAACCGCCGCAGCGCCGATGACCAGGACCGCCGCCGGGGTGAGCGCGCGGCCGGCGGCGGCGGGCCCCGGGCGCGGCCGCCCGGGGGTTCCGGCGCTGGTGGCGGTGGCGCACGGGAGCCGGGATCCGGCGGCGGTGCGTACCGTACGGGCGCTGCTGGCGGCGGTACGGGCGCTGCGGCCGGAGGTGCCGGTGCGGCTGGGGCACGTGGAGCTGAACGAGCCGCTGCTGGCGGACACGCTGGGGGCGCTGGCGCGGGAGGGGGGCGAGGCGGTGCTGGTGCCGCTGCTGTTCGGGCGGGGCCACCACGTGACGCGGGACATCCCGGAGACGCTGGCGGCAGCGGAGGCGGGGGCACCCGGGCCCGACGCGGCCGGCAGACGGTACGGCGCCGGCCCGCCGAGTCCGGCTGGCCGGCCGGCCGCAGGCAGCCGGCCCGGCCCGGCCGAGTG
>NZ_BAAAPF010000272.1:0-9590 GCF_039531005.1 Streptomyces synnematoformans | reverse complement strand
CACCATCCACGTCGTCGGCCGCACCCGCGCCGCCGCCGTGACCCACCGGGCCGTCGCCGCCGAAGCGGGCGTGCCCAAGTCGGTGGCCACGTACCACTTCCCGGCCGTCGCCGACCTGCTGGCCGCCGCGCTGGACGACAGCGTCGACGCCTACGCGGCCGCCCTCGCCCGCGCCCTGCCCGAGTCGTACGACACCGCCGAGCTGAGCCGGCAGCTCGCGGCGTATCTGGACGAGCACGGCGCCCGCTGTGCCGCGGAGTTCGACCTCTACCTCTACGCCGCCCGCCGCCCCGAGCTGCGCCCCGTCCTGGCCCGCTGGCACGCGCTGCTGGCGGAGATCGCCGGCCGGTTCGCCGCCGACCCGGTCGCGGTCGCCGCGTTCTGCGCGGCGCTCGACGGGCTCATGCTGCAGGCGGTGCTGCGCGCCGAGCCGCTGACCGCCGCGGAGATCCAGCGGGTCGTCGACCACGTGCTGCACCGCCGCTGAGCCGCCCGGGCGTCAGCCGCCCGGCGCCTGCCGCCACTCGTGGCTCAGCAGCGACCAGACCTGGAGGTCGTGCCGCGTGCCGGCCATCTCGAACAGGCTGCGCAGCGTGCCCTCGTGGGTCATGCCCAGGCGCCGGGCGACCGCGATGCTCGCCTTGTTCGCCGGGTCGACCAGCCACTCGACGCGGGCCAGGCCGCGTACGCCCACCGCCCAGTCGATCATCCGGCGGGACGCCGCCGTGACCAGCCCGCGGCCCTGCGCCTCGGGCGCCAACCAGGCGCCCAGCTCACAGGAGCCCTGCTCGGTGTCGAACAGCCGGTAGATCATGCCCCCGGCCAGCGCGCCGTCCAGCCGGATGGCGAAGATCCGGCCGGCGTCGCGGGCCTGCTTGTCGGCGTACACCTGCAGGAAGCGCTGGGCGCTCTCCTCGTCGGTGACGGTGTGCGCCCAGGGCAGCCACGGCTCCAGGTGCGCCCGGTTCCGGTCGGTGAACGCGGCCAGCTCCGCGGCCTGCCACGGCTCCATCGTGGTCAGCTCGGCGCCCTCGGCCAGGGGTGTGCTCAGCATCGGTGCGTCTCTCTCCTCACTCAGGCTTCTCGGTTTCGGGTCGACAAGTCGATATATAGACGGGTCACGGGGTGGGCGGCAGCGGCAGCGGAAGGCCCGGCAGCCCGTCGAGGCTGACGGCGACGTGCTCCTTCCGGTGGAAGTACGCGTCCAGCCCGGCGTCGTCCTCCCGCTCGAAGCGGCGGCCGTGCAGGTCGCGGTCGCCCTCGTACGCCATGAAGGGCACGGCGTAGCCGCAGGTGTCGCGGATCAGCTCCGCGGTCACCACGATGACCGCCCGCAGCCCGTGCCGGGACGGGGTGAGGGCGGGGAAGTGCCCGAGCAGGGCGGGGAAGCGCGGGTCGTCGCGGAACACGGCCTCGCCGGTGCCGTGCACCCGCACGATGTTCGGCGGCCCCTCGAAGGCGCACCACATCAGCGTGATCCTGCCGTTCTCCCGGAGGTGCGCGATGGTCTCGGCGTTGCTGCCGGCGAAGTCGAGGTAGGCCACGGTGCGGTCGTCGAGGACGGCGAAGGAGCCCGTCAGCCCCTTCGGCGAGAGGTTCACGGTCCCGTCGGCCGCCAGCGGCGCGGTCGCGGTGAAGAACATGTGCTGCGCCTCGATGAAGGCACGCAGCCGGCCGTCGATGCGTTCGTACGTCTTTCCCATGCGCCGAGTGTGGGGTGCGGCACGGCCGGGGTGCGCGGATTTTCGCGGTGCGAGACCGCGCGCGGCCTCCCCGCCCCGCCCCCGGACCGCCGTCACAGCCGCGCGATCACCGCACGGGTGAACTCCTCCGTCGTCGCCGAGCCGCCCAGGTCCGGGGTGCGGACGTCGGTGGCGGCGAGCGTCGCGGCTATCGCGGCCACGACCTCCGCGCCCGCCCGCTCGTGGCCGAGGTGGTCGAGCATCAGCGCCGCCGACCAGACGGCGCCGACGGGGTTGGCGATCCCGCGGCCCGCGATGTCCGGGGCCGAGCCGTGCACCGGCTCGAACATCGAAGGGTAGGCCCGCTCGGGGTTGAGGTTCGCCGACGGCGCGATGCCGATGGAGCCGGCGACGGCGGCGGTGAGGTCGCTGAGGATGTCGCCGAAGAGGTTCGAGGCGACGATCACGTCGAAGCGGCCGGGGTCGAGGACGACCTTGGCGCACAGCGCGTCGATGTGCTCCTGGTCCCACGCCACCTTCGGGTGCTCCGCGGCCCGCTCGCGCACCAGCTCGTCCCAGAACGGCATGGTGTGCACGATGCCGTTGGACTTGGTCGCCGAGGTGAGCCGGCCGGCGCGGCGGCCGGCGCGGCCGAAGGCGTAGTCGAGGACGCGGGTGACGCCGGCCCGGGTGAAGACCGCCTCCTGCACGGCCATCTCCTCCGGGAAGCCGCGGTGCAGCCGGCCGCCGATCTCGCTGTACTCGCCCTCGGTGTTCTCACGCACCACGACCAGGTCGACGTCGCCGGGCCCGGCGGTGCGCAGCGGGCTCTCCAGGCCCTCGAAGACCCGGACGGGGCGGAGGTTCACGTACTGCCGGAAGGCCCGGCGGACGGGGATGAGCAGCCCCCACAGCGAGACGTGGTCCGGCACGCCGGGCGCCCCGACGGCGCCGAGGAACACCGCGTCGTGCGCGCGCAGCCGCTCGATGCCGTCCTCCGGCATCATCGCGCCCTCGCGCCGGTAGCGGGCGCACGACCAGTCCAGGGGCGTGTACGCGAACGTCACGTCGTGCCGCCGCCCGACGGCGTCCAGCACCTCCAGCGCGGCGGGCGTGACCTCCTGCCCGATGCCGTCGCCGGGGATGACGGCGATCCGATGTGTTGTCATGACCCCTTCCCCTCCGCCGAGTTGTGCCCCACCTTACGGAGCAGCCCTGAATGTAAGCCAGCCGCACCGCTCCGGAGGGACGATGAAGTCCGACGCCAACCCCCCACGTGCCAGGACCGACGTCGAGCAGGCCCTGCTCGGCCACGCGACGTACCGCAGCCTCGGCGAGCAGAGGCTCTCGCCGCGCGAGGAGAAGTTCGAACGGGCCCGGCGGACCACCGGCCTCTGGCTGGCCCCGCTCGTCTCGGTGATCTTTCTGGCGCTGCCGCTGGACATGGCGGCGAGCCAGCAGACGCTGGCGGGCATCCTGCTCGGCGTCATCGTGCTGTGGGTGACCGAGCCGGTGCCGATCCCGGTCGGCGGGCTCATCGGCGTCGGCGCGATCGTGCTCCTGGGCGTGGTGCCGCCGGACGAGGCGCTGGCCCCCTTCGGCTCGTCCACGATCTTCACCTTCATCGGCGCCTTCATCCTCGCCCAGGCGATGCTCAAGCACGGCGTGGCCCGCCGGTTCGCGTTTTGGATCCTGGCCCTGCCCGGGGTGGGCCGTTCGACGTTCCGGCTGATCGCGGCCTTCGGCGTGATCACCTGCCTGCTGTCGGCGTTCGTGTCCAACACCGCGACGGTCGCCATGCTGCTGCCGACCGCGCTCGGCATCCTCACCGTCATCGCCAAGATGCTGCAGGACCGCGGCCTGGTGGCGCAGGACTTCGACCCCACCCGGCTGCGGGTCGGCGCCGCGCTGGTGCTCATGCTCGCCTACGGCGCCAGCGTCGGCGGCCTGCTGACCCCGGTCGGCAGCCCGCCGAACCTCATCGGCCGCGGCCTGATCGAGGAGACCACCGGCGAGAGGATCTCCTTCGCCGAGTGGACGGCCACCGCGCTGCCGCTGTGCGCCTGCATGTTCGTCGTCCTCGTCCTCGTCCTGCTGCTGCTCAACAAGCCGGAGATCCGGCGGATCGAGGGCGTGGAGGAGTACGTGCGCGACCAGCGCGCCGCGCTCGGGAAGCTGTCGCGGGCGGAGTGGAACACGCTGGTCGCCTTCGGCGTCACCGTGACGCTGTGGATCACCCCGGGCATCGTCGCGCTCGCTGTCGGCACCGACGCCTCCGCCTACGCCACCGTCAGCGACCGGCTCAACGAGGGCGTCGTGGCGGTGCTCGGCGCCGCGCTGCTGTTCGTCCTGCCGACGGACTGGGCGCGCCGCGAGGCCACCCTGAACTGGAGCGACGCGTCCCGTATCGACTGGGGCACGATCCTGCTCTTCGGCACGGGCATCATCTTCGGCTCGCTGCTCGCCGGCACCGGCCTGGCCGAGACCATCGGGACGGAGTCCAACGACCTGCTCGGCTTCTCCAGCGTCTTCGGCATCACGGTCTTCGCGGCCGTGCTGGCGGTGATCGTCTCGGAGACGACGAGCAACACGGCCTCCGCGGCGGTGGTGGTGCCCATCATCATGCCGATCGCCATGGCCGCCGAGGTCGATCCGTTCGTCCCGGCGCTGGCCGCGACCTTCGCCGCGTCCTTCGGCTTCATGCTGCCCGTGTCGACGCCGCAGAACGCCATCGCCTACGGCTCCGGCGTGGTGCCGATCACCACGATGATCCGCTCCGGCGCGGGCTTCGACTTCCTCGGCGTGATCCTGGTCATCCTGGGGCTGCCGCTGATGGTCGAGGTCACCGGCATCGGCTAGCGGGGCGGGGCCGGGCGCCCCGGACCCGTACCCGGGGGGGCCGCCGGACACGCGCCCGGCGGCCCTCCGGCGCGCCGGGGGCGCGGTGTTTTGACGAACCATACGGAGTGCTGCATACTTATTCCGGTCAGCGTATGCATCCTAAGGAGACTCCCGTGACCGAGCGCGTCGTACTCGCCTACTCGGGCGGCCTGGACACCTCCGTCGCCATCGGCTGGATCGCCGAGGAGACGGGTGCCGAGGTCGTCGCCGTCGCCGTCGACGTCGGCCAGGGCGGCGAGGACCTCGACGTGATCCGCAAGCGCGCGCTGGCCTGCGGCGCCGTGGAGGCCGAGGTCGCCGACGCCAAGGACGAGTTCGCCGACGACTACTGCCTCCCGGCCATCAAGGCGAACGCCCTGTACATGGACCGCTACCCGCTGGTCTCCGCGCTCTCCCGGCCCACCATCGTCAAGCACCTCGTCGCCGCCGCCCGCAAGCACGGCGCCGGCACCGTCGCCCACGGCTGCACCGGCAAGGGCAACGACCAGGTCCGCTTCGAGGCCGGCATCTCCTCCCTCGCCCCGTCCCTGAAGTGCATCGCCCCCGTCCGGGACTACGCCATGACCCGGGACAAGGCCATCGCCTTCTGCGAGGACAAGGGCCTGCCCATCGCCACCACCAAGAAGTCCCCGTACTCCATCGACCAGAACGTCTTCGGCCGGGCCGTCGAGACCGGCTTCCTGGAGGACATCTGGAACGCCCCCGTCGAGGACGTCTACGAGTACACCCAGAACCCCGCCGTCGCCCGGGAGGCCGACGAGGTCGTCATCACCTTCGAGCGCGGCGTGCCCGTGGCGCTCGACGGCCGCCCCGTCACCGTGCTGCAGGCCGTCCAGCAGCTCAACGAGCGGGCCGGCGCCCAGGGCGTGGGCCGGATCGACATGGTCGAGGACCGGCTCGTCGGCATCAAGTCCCGGGAGGTCTACGAGGCCCCCGGCGCCATCGCGCTGATCACCGCCCACCAGGAGCTGGAGAACGTCACCGTCGAGCGGGAGCTGGCGCGCTACAAGCGGCAGGTCGAGCAGCGGTGGGGCGAGCTGGTCTACGACGGCCTGTGGTTCTCGCCGCTCAAGCGGGCCCTGGACGGCTTCATCCAGGAGGCGAACGAGCACGTCACCGGCGACATCCGGATGACGCTGCACGGCGGCCGGGCCGTCGTCACCGGCCGGCGCTCGCCCGCCTCGCTGTACGACTTCAACCTCGCGACCTACGACACCGGCGACACCTTCGACCAGTCGATGTCCAAGGGCTTCATCGAGATCTTCGGCCTCTCCTCGAAGATCGCGGCCGGCCGGGACCTGGCCCGGTGAGCGGCGACGCACCGGGCGCCGCCCCGCACGACGCCGGCGGGCAGGACGCGCCGCCGCCGGACGTCAGGCTCTGGGGCGGGCGGTTCGCCGACGGCCCCGCGGCGGCGCTGGAACGGCTCTCCGCCTCCGTCCACTTCGACATGCGGCTCGCCCCGTACGACATCGCCGGCTCCCGCGCCCACGCGCGCGTGCTGCATCGGCGGGGGCTGCTGACGGCGGACGAGCTGACGCGGATGCTCGCCGGACTCGACCGCCTGGCGGCGGACGTCGAGAGCGGCGCGTTCACCGCCACCGTCGCCGACGAGGACGTGCACACCGCCCTCGAACGCGGCCTGCTGGAGCGGCTCGGCCCGGAGCTGGGCGGCAAGCTGCGCGCCGGGCGGTCCCGCAACGACCAGGTCGCCACCCTCTTCCGGATGTACCTGCGCGACCACGCCCGCACCGTCGGCGGCCTGCTCGCCGAGCTGCAGCAGGCGCTCGTCGGCCTCGCCGAGGCGCACCCGGACGTCGCCATGCCGGGCCGCACCCACCTGCAGCACGCGCAGCCCGTCCTCTTCGCCCACCACGTGCTCGCGCACGCCCAGGCGCTCTCCCGGGACGCCGAGCGGCTGCGCCAGTGGGACGAGCGCACCGCCGTCTCGCCGTACGGGTCCGGCGCGCTGGCCGGCTCCTCGCTGGGGCTCGACCCCGAGGCCGTCGCCGCCGAACTCGGCTTCGAGCACGGCTCGTCGGGCAACTCCATCGACGGGACGGCGGCGCGGGACTTCGCCGCGGAGTTCGCGTTCGTCACCGCGATGATCGGGGTCGACGTCTCCCGGATCGCGGAGGAGGTCATCCTCTGGGCCACGAAGGAGTTCTCCTTCGTCACCCTGCACGACTCCTTCTCGACCGGCAGCTCGATCATGCCGCAGAAGAAGAACCCGGACATCGCCGAGCTTGCGCGCGGCAAGGCGGGCCGGCTGCTCGGCAACCTCACCGGGCTGCTGGCGACGCTGAAGGCCCTGCCGCTCGCGTACAACCGGGACCTGCAGGAGGACAAGGAGCCGGTCTTCGACTCCGTCGACACCCTGGAGGTCCTGCTGCCCGCGTTCACCGGGATGATGGCCACGCTCACCGTCAACCGGGAGCGGCTAGAGGAACTGGCCCCGGCCGGCTTCTCGCTCGCCACCGACATCGCCGAGTGGCTGGTCAAGCAGGGCGTGCCGTTCCGCGTCGCACACGAGAGCGCGGGGGAGTGCGTCAAGGTCTGCGAGGCCGAGGGCATCGAGCTGGACCAGCTCACCGACGAGCAGTTCGCCAAGGTCTCCCCGCACCTGACGCCCGAGGTGCGCACCGTGCTCACCGTCCCCGGCGCGCCCCCCGCGCGCGACGCCCGCGGCGGCACCGCCCCCGCGGCGGTGGCGGTGCAGCTCGCGGAGGTCCGGGCGGACGTGGCGGCGCAGCTGGGCTGGGCGGCGGCCCAGCGCCCGGGCGGCCCGGCCGCGTAGCGGAGCGGGAGCGGGCGGCGGGGCGGACGGGCGAAACCCGTGTCGGGCGCTGCCCCGGGTGCGGCCCGTCTTCTACGGTGGACGGGCCCGACACCCGCCCCGAGGACGTAGGAGCCCGCGATGGCGTTCGACCGACTGGCCGCAGTGACGACGCCCGCCGCCCACATCGGCCTCGGGCTCGCCGCCGTGGGCCGCCCCGCCTACCTCACCACGGGCCGCGCCGAGGACCTGCCGCCCGCGCGCACCGTCGAGGCCATGCGCACCCGCACCCACGAGCTGCTGGACGCCGCCTACGCCCAGGGCGTGCGGTACTTCGACGCCGCCCGCTCCTACGGCCGCGCCGAGGAGTTCCTCGCCGACTGGCTGCGGCAGCGCCCCGACGCCCGGGACGCGGTCGTCGGCAGCAAGTGGGGCTACGCGTACGTCGGCGACTGGCGCCAGGACGCCGAGGTGCACGAGGTCAAGGACCACGGCGCCGACGCCTACGACCGCCAGCGCGAGGAGTCCGCGAAGCTCCTCGGCGACCGCCTCGACCTCTACCAGATCCACTCCCTCACCCCCGACAGCCCGGCGCTGACCGACACCGCGCTGCACGAGCGCCTCGCGGCGCTGGCCGCCGGCGGCGTCACCGTCGGCTTCTCCACCAGCGGCCCGGAGCAGGCCGCGGCCGTACGCGCCGCGCTGGCGGTCACGGTCGGCGGCGAGCGGCTGTTCCACACCGTGCAGAGCACGTACAACGTGCTGGAGCCGGCCGTCGGCGAGGCGCTGGCCGAGGCCCACGACGCCGGGCTGACCGTGATCGTCAAGGAGGGCCTGGCGAACGGCCGGCTGGCCGGCGAGGCCGCCCCCGCGGAACTGCGCGCCGTCGCCGCCGAGACCGGCGCCGAGCCCGACGCCGTCGCGCTCGCCGCCGTGCTGCGCAGGCCGTGGGCCGGCGTCGTGCTCTCCGGCGCCGCCACCGCCGCCCAGCTGCACTCCAACCTCGCCGCCGCGGCCGTCGACCTCGACCCGGAGCAGTGCGACCGTCTCGCCGCGCTCGCCGAGCCCCCCGCCGACTACTGGCGGCACCGCGCCGCCACGCCCTGGGAGTAGGGCGCCGGGACGGCCGGTCCGGACCGGGCGCACACGTGCACGCGCGGCGGCTTTAAGGGGATTTTCGCCTGCCGGTGATGACATGCGGTTACGCAAGTCGTCTGACGGAGGAGACCCGATGTCCCGTCGTATACGCAGGCTCTCGGTCGCCGGTGCCGCCGTGTTCGCCGTGGCCGGCCTGGCCACGGGCGCGTCCGGCGCGCTCGACCGCGGAGAGGACGAGCCCGAGGTGCGGCTCGTGGTCAACGAGGACCGCGAGCGGACCACCGCGCAGAGCGGCACCGACAAGGACTGCCCGGACAAGGGCGGTTCGCAGGCGCCCTCGGGCGCCGCCCAGGACGCGGGGGACCTGTGACCGCGACCGCCGCCGCCGGCCCGGGCCCTGCCGCCGCGCAGGGCCCGGGGCCGCAGCTGCTGGAGCAGGCGCTCTTCGAGGTCAAGCGGGTGATCGTCGGCCAGGACCGGATGGTCGAACGGCTGCTGACCGCGGTGCTCGCCCGCGGGCACTGCCTCCTCCAGGGCGTGCCCGGCGTGGCCAAGACGCTGGCGGCGGCCACCCTCGCCACCGTGGCGGGCGGCACGTTTCACCGCATCCAGTTCACCCCCGACCTGGTGCCGTCGGACATCACCGGCACCCGCATCTACCGGCCCTCCAGCGAGTCGTTCAGCATCGAACCCGGGCCCGTCGCCGCCAACTTCGTCCTCGCCGACGAGATCAACCGCGCCCCCGCCAAGGTCCAGTCCGCCCTGCTCGAAGTCATGGCGGAACGGCAGGTCAGCATCGGCGGCCGGACCATCCCCATGCCCGAGCCGTTCCTCGTCCTCGCCACCCAGAACCCCATCGAGTCCGAGGGCGTCTACGAGCTGCCCGAGGCCCAGCGCGACCGCTTCCTGCTCAAGGTCGACGTCACCGCGCCCACCGAGGACGAGGAACTGGCGATCCTCTACCGGATGAGCGTCGACCCGCCCGCCGCCCGCCGGGTGCTCGCCCCGCAGACGCTCGCGGCCCTGCAGCGGCGCGCCGACGAGGTGTTCGTCCACCACGCCCTCGCGCAGTACGCCGTACGCCTCGTGCTCGCCACCCGTGAACTCGCCGCCGCCGGCGACGCCGCCGGCGG
>NZ_BAAAPF010000271.1:0-9678 GCF_039531005.1 Streptomyces synnematoformans | reverse complement strand
CGGCGCGGGCGACGGGCCCGGCGACGCGGCGGAGCGCTTCTGGTCCGTACGCCGCGTGCCCGCCGCGCTGGCCGCCGCCGCGGCCACCGCGGACGTCGGGCTGCTGCTCTACGACATCGTCGCCGTACGCACCGAGCGGCCCGCGATGCGCTGGCGGCGCCGCGTCGCCGACGAACTGGCCGCCCGCCCGCTCGACGACCCCTGGGTGCTCTCCGCCGCCGGCCTGGCCGTGCTGCTCGGCGCCCTGCTGGTGCTCCTGGCCGTCACGCCGGGGCTGCGCGGCGTGCTGCCGATGCGGCACGCCTCGCCGGACCTGCGCGCCGGGCTCGACCGGCGGGCGGCGGCGGTCGTGCTGCGCGACCGGGCGATGCAGATCTCCGGCGTGCGCTCGGTGCGGGTCACGGTGGGCCGCCACCGGGTCGGTGCCCGCGCCGAGGCCCACTTCCGCGAGCTGGACGACGTACGCGCCGACCTCGCCGCGGTGCTGGGCGAGGGCATCCGCGAACTCGGCCTCGCCCGCACGCCGGAGCTGTCCGTGCACGTACGCCGGCCGCCGGCGAAGGGGTGAGCGCGATGCTGCGTGTGGTCAACCGGATCCTGCTCGGCCTCACCGGCGTCGCGGTCGCCGCGGCCGGGGTCGCCGTCCTCGTCGCCGGGCTCGACCTGCCGCGGCCGGGCTTCGCGCCGTACGCCGACGGCCCCGACGACGTGCTGCTGAGCCGCGGCACGCGGCTGCGCTGGCGGGACGCGGGCTGGTGGTGGCCGACGGTGATCGGCGGGCTGTCGCTGCTCGTGGTCCTGTGCGGCTGGTGGCTGATCGCCCAGCTGCGCCGCGCCCGGCTCGGCGAGGTCGTCGTCGACACCGGCGGCGGCGCGCCGCCCGCCGCGGGCCCGTCCGGTGCGGACGGCGGCGCGGGCGGGGACTGGGCCACCGGTACGGACCCCGCCCCGGACCCGGGTACGGACCCCGGCGGCGCCGGGTCCGACGGTCCCGCCACGCTCACGCTGCCGGCCGCCCCGCTGGCCCTGCTGCGCGGCTCCGCGCTGGAGGAGGTGCTCGCGGAGGAGGCGGGCGCCCTGGAGGGCGTGGAACGGGCCCGCGTCACCCTGACCGGCCGCCGCACCGCGCCCCGCGCCAGCTTCGGGGTGCTGCTGGGCCCCGGCGCCCATCCCGCGGCGGCGGTGGACCACATCGAGGAGCGGGCGCTCGCCCCGGCCCGCGCGTCGGTGGGCCTGGCGCGGCTGCCCGCGGAGATCCGGTTCCGCTCGGCCAAGCACCGTGCGGAGCGCGTCTCCTGACACCCGCCGGCGCCCCCGCGCCCGTGCCCGCCGTCCGGCCGCCCGCGCCGCTCAGATGCTCCGCCGCATGCCGCCGTCGATCGGCAGCATGACCCCGGTCAGATACGACGCCGCCGGCGACAGCAGGAACGCCGCCGTGCGGCCGAACTCCTCCGGCGTGCCGTAGCGGCCGAGCGGGATCTTCGCCTCCGTGCGCGCCCGCGCCGCCGCCGCGTCGCCGGACAGCGCGTCCAGCTCGCGGGCCCGGTCGGTGTCGATCCGCGCCGGCAGCAGCCCCACGACCCGCACGCCGCGGGGCCCGAGGTCGTCGGCGAGGGACTTGGCGTACCCGGCGAGCCCGGGACGCAGCCCGTTGGAGACGGTGAGCCCCGGGATCGGCTCGTGGACGGAACCGGAGAGCACGAAGCCGACGACCCCGCCCGCCTCCAGCTCGCCGGCGGCCGTCCTGGCCATCCGCACGGCGCCGAGGAAGACGGTGTCGAACGCCGTCTCCCACTCGGCGTCGGTGTTGGCGGTGGCGTTGCCGGCGGGCGGGCCGCCGACGCTGATGAGCACGCCGTCGAAACGGCCGAAGTGCTCCCGGGCCGCGGCGATGAGCCGGTCCGGGGTGGCCGGGTCCGCGTTGTCGGCGGGGACGCCGACGGCGGACTCGCCGAGTGCGGCGGCGGCGCTCGTCACGCGGTCCTTGTCGCGGCCGCTGAGCACCACCTTCGCGCCCTCGGCGAGCAGCTGCTCGGCGACGGCGAGACCGAGGCCGCGAGAGCCTCCGGTCACGACGTAGGCGCGGTCGTTGAGTCCAAGATCCATGGGGGTCAGTCTGCCGCCATCTGCTCGGCGGGCGCCAGGGATGGGGCACGCTCGTCGTCCGCGGCCGGCTTTTCCGCGCCCTCCGCGGTCGTCGCCGTCCCGGCCGCGGCGGGCCCGTCCGCCTCCGCCGGCTGCGTCGACTCCTCCGGCTGCGTCGCCTCCTCCGGCTCCGCCATCTGCGCGGCCTTGGCCGCCGCGGCCGCGCGGTCGCGGCGCTCCCGGCGTACGAGAATCCACCAGCCGAGCGGCACCGCCGCCGCGAAGATCCACCACTGGATGGCGTACGCGATGTGCACCCCGATGCTGCTGTGGTCCGGCTCGCCGACCGGCTCCGGCTGCTTTCCGGCGGGCCGCGGCTCGGTGGCGGTCAGCTCGACGAAGCCCCCGAGCACCGGGCCGGGCAGCCCGTCGGCCGCCTGGTGCCTGCTGTTGATCAGCATCACCTGGCGGTCGGGCAGCCCTGCCTTGTCGCGGATGCCGCTGTCCGTCGTCTCGTCCGGGCGGAGCCGGCCGGTGACGGTGACCTCGCCGGCGGGCGGGGGCGGCACCTCGGGGAAGCTGGTGAGGTCGGCGCCCGCGGGCACCCAGCCGCGGTTGACGAGGACGGCGGCGCCGTCGGCGAGGCGGAGCGGGGTGAGGACGAAGTAGCCCTGCTTGTCGTCGGCGCCCAGCCGCTGCCGTACGACGACCTCCTCCGCCGGCTCGTACGAACCGGTGGCGGTGACCCGGCGCCAGGTGTCCTCGCGCGGGACCCCGCGCCCCTCCCGCGCGAGCTGCTCCACCGGGACCGGCTCGGCCCGGAGGTTCCGGGCGACGAGGTCGTTGCGCGCGACCCGGTCCTGGTGGCGGTGCAGCTGCCAGAAGCCGAGCTGGATCATCACCGGGATGAGCAGGACGGCCACCAGGGTGACGAGCACCCACTGGCGGGACAACAGGAAGCGGTACACCCCTTGACCGTACTCCCCGGCACCCCGCCGCCCGACGGGACCCCGGCGGGGTGCGCTACCCCCGCCCTCCGGTGCCCTCCGGCGGCGCGTCCGCCGGCTCGACGTCCCGCATGAGGTGCAGGAAGGCGGCCTCGTCGACCACCGGGGTGCCGTGTGCCGCGGCCCGGGTCACCTTGCTCGTCGGCGCGCCCGGGTCGTTGGTGACGAGCAGGCTCGTGTAGCGCGAGACGCTGCCCGCGACGTGCAGCCCCGCCTCGACCGCCCGGTCCTCCAGCAGGCTGCGGTCCACCGACGTGTCGCCGGAGAACGCCACCCGCATGCCCTGCTTGAGCCGCCCGCCGCGCACGTACCGCCCCGGGTTGGGGTACGGGGACGGGGGCAGCCGGCGGTTCGGCCGCCAGGTGCGCCACTGGTACGCGCCGTGCCCGCCCGGCGAACGGCTGCCGCCGGCGTCCCCGGCGGGCGCCTGCTCCGCCCACTCCGTCAGCGGCTGGCAGGCCAGCAGCGGCAGCGGGGCGCCGGCCGCGGCGGCCTGCCGCAGGCTGGGGCGGAAGACCTCGGCGAGGACACGGGCGTCGTCCTCGGCGTCGTGCGCCCTGCGCTGGGCGACGCCGAAGTGGGCCGCCAGCGACGCCAGCCGGGCGTTGGGCAGCGACAGCCGCAGCTGCCGGGCGAGCGCGATGGTGCACAGCCGGCGGCGCACGGGGGCGGCCAGCCCGGCGCGGGCGTACTCGCGGGCGATCATCATCCAGTCGAAGACCGCGTTGTGCGCGACGAGCACCCGGCCCTCCAGCCGGGCCGCGAACTCCCCGGCGATGTCCGGGAAGAGCGGGGCGTCGGCGAGCATCTCGCGGGTCAGGCCGTGGATCCACACGGGGCCGGGGTCGCGCTGCGGGTTGACCAGCGTGTACCAGCTGTCCTCGACCTCGCCGCGGGCGTCCAGGCGGTAGACGGCGGCGGAGACGATGCGGTCGTCGGAGCGCAGCCCGGTGGTCTCGACGTCGACCACGGCGTACGCCTCGGGGTAGTCGGCGGGCCAGCGGCTGTCCGGGTCGGCCGGCGCGGGCAGCGGGAGGGGCGGCCGCGGTGCCTCCGGATCGGTGCCCGGAAGCGGTTGCTGCCGCGCGACTTGACGGGGATTCAGGTGCGCCGCGCGGTCTTCGAGCATGGGGTCAGAGCATAGAGCCTGCCACCGACAACGCCGCGCCCCCCGGTCCCGCCGCGGTGCCGCCCGGGTACCCGGGCGCGGTCAGCCGGACGGCTGCCCGGCCGCCGGTCCGCGCGGGGTGACCAGGCCCGTCTCGTAGGCGATCACGACGAGTTGCGCCCGGTCCCGGGCGCCGAGCTTCGTCATCGCCCGGCTGACGTGCGTCTTGGCGGTGATCGGACTGATGTACAGCCGGGCGGCGATCTCCTCGTTGCTGAGGCCGCCGCCGACGAGGGTGACCACCTCCCGCTCGCGCCGGGTGAGGTCGCGCAGCGCGTCGTCCGCGCCGGGCGCGCCGCCGGCCGGGCGGGAGACGTACTCCAGGATCAGCTTGCGGGTCAGCGCGGGCGACAGCAGGGCGTCGCCGCGGGCGGCGACCCGTACGCCGTGCAGCAGGTCCTCCGGCTCCATGTCCTTGACGAGGAACCCCGCCGCCCCCGCACGCAGCGCACCCCAGACGTACTCGTCGACGCCGTAGTTGGTGAGGATGACGACGTGCACGCCGGCCAGTTCGGGGTCGGCGGCGATCCTGCGGGTCGCCTCGATGCCGTCGAGCACCGGCATCTGCACGTCGACCAGCGCCACGTCCGGCCGGTGCCGGACGGCGAGCCGTACGCCCTCGGCGCCGTCGGCGGCCTCGCCGACCACCTCGACGTCGTCCTCGGCGTCGAGCAGCGCCCGGAACCCGCCCCGGATGAGGGCCTGGTCGTCCACGAGCAGCACCCGGATCACGGGGCCGCCTCCGCCCCGCCCGGCTGCCGCAGCGGCAGCTCGGCGCGTACCCGGAAGCCGCCCTCCGGGCGGGGCGCGGCGTGCAGGGCGCCGCCGAGCGCGGTGACGCGCTCGCGCATCCCGGTCAGCCCGATGCCCGGCTGCGGCGGCGCCCCGGGATCGCCGCCCCCGTCGTCGTCGACCTGCACGACGACCTTGTCCGCCGTGTACGACACGTGCACGTCCACCGCCGCCGGTCCCGCGTGCCGGGCGACGTTCGTCAGCGACTCCTGCACGATCCGGTACGCGGCCCGGTCCACCTCCGCCGGGAGCGGCACCCGCTCGCCGGCGACGGCCACCGTGGCCGGCACCCCGGAGCCCCGGGCCCGCTCCACCAGCTCCGGCAGCCGTTCGAGGCCGACGGCCTCGGGGCCGCCGTCCGCGTTGCGCAGCACGTGCAGCGTGGAGCGCAGCTCGCGGGCGGCGTCGCCGCTGGCCTCCTGGATGGCGAGCAGCGCCGAGGTGGGCTCCTGGCCGCGCTTCTTCGCCAGGTGCACGGCCACCCCGGCCTGCACCTTGATCACGGAGATGCTGTGGGTGAGGGTGTCGTGCAGCTCGCGGGCGATGCGCAGCCGCTCCTCGTCGGCGCTGCGCTGCGCGTTCTCGGCGGCCCGCTCCTCGGCCTGGGCGAGCATCGCCTCGTGCTGGATGCGCATCGCGGCGCCCATCGCGCACGCCACCACCCAGCCGAACGACAGCAGCCGCTTCTCCAGCGCCGCCCGCAGCGCCTCGTCGCCGAGGGAGAGCAGAGGCAGCGACCCGAGGCCGACGGCGAGGGTGGCGAGGGCGGTGACGACGAAGAAGGCGCGGTGCCCGCTCCGGATGCAGCGGTAGACGGCGACCAGCATCGGCAGCACCGGGCTGCCGTCGGGGTAGCCGCGGAGCTGGTAGGCGACCATGGCGAGCGCCGTGACCGCGAGCACCGTGCGCGGGAAGCGGTGCGAGCCGACCAGCGCCGCGCTGCCCACCGTGCCGAGCACCCAGGCGAGCGCGTCGAAGCCGTGCCGGCCGTCGGGCGCCAGCAGCATCGTGCCCACCGAGGCGAGCGCCACGGCGGCGGCAAAGCCCGCGTCCTTGGGGCACACGCGGGAGTTGCGCGCCGACTCCCGCCCGCCCTCGATCGCCGTCGTGAGGTAGCGGAAGACCGCGCGCTCGCTGTTCGCCTCCGTCTGCGCTGCCGCCGTCATGTCCTGCACCGTAGACCAGTCGGCGCCGGTCAGGCGTCCTCCGGCAGGCGCAGCGGGCGCTGCTGCGCAGGTTGCAGGCGCCGCGCCCGTACGCCCCCGACCGCAGCGCGCAAGCCGCTCGGCGGACGATGACGGACCGCGGGGAGAGGCGGATCGTGGAACCTGAAGACGGCCGGCCGCCGGACGGCCGGCAGTGCACGGCAGACGGGAGGCCCACCATGCCCCTTCACGGAGCAGCCGGAGACCAGCGCGTACGGATCCCGCAGCCGGCGGTGCCGCGGGACGCCGTACGGGAAGCGCTGCGGGACGGCGTACGGGACGACGTGGGGGACGGCGCCGGGCGGTGGGCCGCGGCCGCCGGGCCCGTCCGGCACCTGCGGCTGCGGCTGGCCCGGCCCGCGCGTCGCGCCGAGGCGCGGCGGCTGCTCGCGCTCGTCCTCGACGTGCCGCCGCTGCTGGGCGCCGACCCGGCGGTGCTGATCGCCGAGGTGCCGGACGGCCGGCGGGCGGTGGACGTGCTCATCGAGCTGGCGTGGTCCGGGATCGATCTGGACGCGTTCGGGCTCGACGCCGCGGCGTGACGGCCCGCGCCGGGAGCGGCGACGAGGGAGCGCCCCCGGCGCGCGGCGGCCGTTCCCCGGGGCGGTCAACTCCCCGGCCCCCTCGGCGACTTCGCGCCGGGGAGCGGGCCGTATCGTATGGCGCGTCCATGCAAAAAAGTGATGGCGCGGGCGAAGAGGGCGGTGACACGATCCCAGGGTGGACTCACGATATCTGCGCGCCTTCGTGACAGTGGCCGAGACCGGCGGGATATCCGCGGCGGCCGAGCGCCTGGGCTACGCGCAGTCCAGCCTCAGCGCCCAACTGCGCCGGCTGGAGCAGGAACTCGGCGTGACGGTCGTGGTCCGCACCTCCGCCGGCGCCTCCCTCACCGACGCCGGCCGCCGGCTGCTGCCGTACGCGCGCGAGGCGCTGGAGGTCGACGAGCGCATGCGCCGGGCCGCCGCGGCGGCCCGGCCCCGGCTGCGTATCGGGGCGCCGGAGACGCTGGCGGGGGAGTGGCTGCCGGACATCGTCACCGCGCTGGGCTACGGCGCCGGCGGGCCGGACGCGGACGCGGAGATCAGCGTCGTCGTCGGGCCGCGCGAGCTGCTGGCGGAGCAACTGGCCGCCGGGGAGCTGGACCTCGCCTTCCACTTCGACGACGGCAGCCCGGCCCCGGGCCCCAGCGCCGTCGTCGGCCACGAGGAGGTCGTGGTCGTTGCCGGCCCGGCCCATCCGCTCGCGGGCGCGGACGAGGTGACGGAGGCGGACGTGCTGGCCGCCGACTTCCTCGTCGCGGAGCCCGGGTGCAGCTCCACCGTGCTCTACGACCGCCTCAGCCGCGACCTCACCGGCCGCGTCCGCGCCGCCACGGCCGCCGGCTCCCTGCCCGCGCTGCGCCGGCTGGCGGCGCACGGCCGCGGCCTGGCGCTGCTGCCGCGGCTGGCGGTCGTACGGGACCTGGAGGACGGCGGGCTCGTCGACCTCCCGCTCGCCAGTCGCCCCGGCCCGGTGGCCATCGAGGCCCGCTGGCGCCCGGTCCCGGGCTCGGCGGAACCCACGCTGCGTGCGGTCCTCCGCCTGGCCCGCCGGCACACCGACCAGCTGCCCGTCTCACCCGCCCCGCGCCCGCGCCGCACCCCCGCCCCCCACCGCCCCCCGGCTCCCGCCCGCACCGCCTGACCCGCGCCGCCCGCCGCGCGGCGACCGCCGGCCGAACCGGTCGGTAACCGCGCCTGGCGGAGCCGCGGACTCCGCTCTATGGTGCGAGACATGCCCGATCGCCCAGGGCACCTACCTGGACATCCTCATCGTCTGGGACCGGCTGTTCGACGTACGCGCGGCCGGCGACTGGCGCGAGCGCCTGTCCCACGTCTTCCGCCCACCCGGCTGGCACCCGCTTCCATCGGTCCTGCTCCTTCGTCGGTTACCGGAGCCCTTTCGGGCCCGTCATCCCCCATGACGGAGCAGAACCGTGGAAGGTAACCGCATGCCCGATCCCACCACCGAGGTCTTCGAAGCCGAACGCGACCGGCTGCGCGCGGTCGCGTACCGCATGCTGGGCTCGCACGCCGACGCCGAGGACGCCGTCCAGGAGGCGTGGCTGCGCCTGTCCCGCCAGGACGCGGCGGCCATCCGGAACCTCCCCGGCTGGCTCACCACCGTCACCGGCCGGATCTGCCTGGACGTCCTGCGGTCCCGCCGGGCCCGCCCCGAGGCGGCCGGCGACGACCGCCTGCCCGAGGTCACGGTGCTCGACGACGCCCCCGCGCCCGAGGAGGACGCGGTGCTCGCCGACTCCGTCGGGCTCGCGCTCCTCGTCGTGCTGGAGTCGCTCGGCCCCGGCGAGCGGCTGGCGTTCGTGCTGCACGACCTGTTCGCCGTGCCGTTCGAGGAGATCGGCCGGATCCTCGGCAAGTCCACCGCCGCCACCAAGATGCTCGCCAGCCGCGCCCGCAGAAAGGTGCGGGCGAGCGAGCCGCCGGCCGGCGCCGGGCGGGAGCAGCGCGCGGTGGTCGACGCCTTCCTCGCGGCGGCCCGCGGCGGCGACTTCGCTGAGCTGCTGCGGGTCCTCCACCCCGAGGTGCGGCTGACCGTCGACACCCCCTCCGGCCCCGTCGTCACCCTCGGCGCCACCAGGGTCACCGCCGGCGCGCAGCTGTCCGCCGGTGCCGCCGCGCGGGGGCGGGCGGCGCTCGTGGACGGCGCACCCGGGCTCGTCGCGTGGCACGGGGACGGCACGCCGCAGGCGGTCCTCGCGTTCACCGTCGCCGACGAGCGGATCACCGCCATCCGGATCGTCCTCGACCCGGCCGTGCTCGCGCGGCTGGACCTGCCGTATCCGGCGGGTTCGGCAGGTTCGGCAGGTCCCGCGTAGGGCCGGCGGCCCCCGGAGTTTCCGTACGAGACGGGTCCACCTGCGAAGACATGCGGCGGCCGGTGCGCCAGACTGAGCCCGTGACCGAAGCCGCCGTGCCCGCCCGCCGTCCCCGCCGGCGCTCCCGGGTGAGTCGCGGCGCCGTGGCGCGGGGTGCGGCCGGGGCGTTCGCGGCGGTCGCCGCCGCGCACCTGACCGGGCAGTTCGCCGGGGTCGACTGGCTCGTGCACGGGACCAAGCCGCTGCTGCTGCCCGCCCTCGCCGGCCACGCCGCGGGCGCTGGTCGCCGGGCTGGTCTGCGGGTGGGCCGGTGACGTGCTGCTGCAACCGGGCGGGGACGGGCCGTTCCTGGCCGGGATGGGGGCGTTCGCCGCCGGGCACGTCTGCTACCTGACGCTGTTCCGGCGGCAGGCCCGTCTGCCCGGCCGGCCGGAGCGGCGTCTTGCCGCCGGGTACGCGGCCGCCTGGGCCACCGGCGTCGCCGCCCTGTGGCCCGGGCTCGACGCCGGGCTGCGCGGCCCGGTCGCCGCGTACAGCCTG
>NZ_BAAAPF010000270.1:0-9742 GCF_039531005.1 Streptomyces synnematoformans | reverse complement strand
CGCGGGGGTCTGGTACATAAACTCCGGGCAGTTCACCAAGGTCCCGTTCGTGCTGGGCAAGACCGAGGCCGAGGCCCGGGACATGCTGTCCGGCGAGGACCTCGACGCCGACGTCGAAGAGGACTTCAGCGACACGGTCAAGCCGGGCCGGGTCATCCGCACCGACCCCGAGGGCGGCAACCGCATACGGCAGGGCGACTCCGTCACGCTCGTGCTGTCCAAGGGCCCGGAGATGGTCGAGATCCCCGAGCTGTACGCGGTCCCGCTCGACGAGGCCAGGGAGAGGCTGCGCGACGCCGGGCTGAAGCCGGGGGTGACGCAGGAGGCGTTCAGCGAGGAGCTGCCCGTCGGCCGCGTGATCAGCACCGACCCGGAGGACGGCGAGAAGATCAAGGCCGGCCGGGCGGTGTCGCTGGTGGTCAGCCGCGGCGAGCCGATCGAGGTCCCGGACGTCGTCGGCGACGAGCAGAGCGAGGCCGCGGCGGAGCTGCGCGCGGAGGGCCTGACGGTCGAGGTCGCCGAGGAGACGGTCCACTCCGAGGAGGACGCCGGCACGGTCGCCGAGACCTCGCCGGAGCCCGGCGCGGAGCTGGGCCGCGGCGACACGGTCACGCTGACGATCTCCAAGGGCCCGGAGCTGGTGGAGGTCCCGGACGTGGTCGACATGAGCGTGGACGACGCCGAGCAGGCCCTGGAGGACGCCGGCTTCACCGTGAACGTGAACCAGATCTTCTTCGGCGACACCGTCTGGCGGCAGTCCGTGGACGGCGGCGACGAGGCCCCGCGCGGCAGCGAGATCACCCTCTGGGTGCGCTGACGTGCCCTCCCGTACGTCCCCCGACCGGCACGGCCCGCGCGCCGGCCGCCCCGGCCCCCGCGCACGCAACCCCGTCGGCAGCCACGTGCCGGTCGCCGGCGGCCTGGCCGCGAAGGGCCTCGCGCACGCGCGCCTGATCGGCGCGGAGGCCGTCCAGGTCTTCGTCGCCAACGCCCGCGGCTGGGCGACGCCGCCCGGCGACCCGGCGCAGGACGAGGAGTTCCGCCGGCGCTGCGCCGAGGCGGACATCCCGGTGTACGTGCACGCCCCGTACCTCATCAACCTCGGCTCGCACACCCCGGCGACGGCGGCGCACTCCGTCGACTCGCTGCGGCACTCGCTGCGCCGCGGCCGGGCGATCGGCGCCCGCGGCGTCGTCGTGCACACCGGCTCGGCGACCGGCGGACGGCCCCGGGAGACCGCGCTCGCGCAGGTGCGGGAGCTGACGCTGCCGCTCCTCGACGAGCTGGGCGACGCCGCCGGGGCGCCGGAGCTGCTGCTGGAGCCGACCGCGGGGCAGGGCTTCTCGCTCTGCTCCCGGCTGCCGGAGCTGGGCGCCTACCTGGACCTGCTGGACCGCCACCCGCGCCTCGGCGTCTGCCTCGACACCTGCCACGTCTTCGCCGCGGGCCACGACCTGGCGGCGGGCGGCGGCGCGAAGCAGCTGCTCGACGAGCTGGTGGAGGTGGCGGGCCCGGGCCGGCTGCGGCTGCTGCACGCCAACGACTCCAAGGCCGCGGCCGGCTCCCGCCTGGACCGGCACGAGAACATCGGCGCCGGGCACATCGGCGCCGAGCCGTTCCGCGAGCTGATGCGGCACCCGGCGACCGAGGGCGTGCCGCTGATCATCGAGACCCCCGGCGGCGGCCCGCGGGGGCCGAAGGCGGCGGCGGACATCGCGCTGCTGAAGGAGCTGCGGGAGCCGGCGGCGCCGTAGGACGGCGGACGGCCCGCCCGGCCAGGCGCGCTCGAAGCGGCCGGTGCCCGACCCGCTGGGCGCCGCTGAGCGCCGCTGAGCGCCGCCGTCGCACCCGCCTAGAGGTCGGGCCCGTCGCCGGGCTCCTCCTGGTACGAGTAGCGCTGCTCGCGCCACGGGTCGCCGATGTTGTGGTAGCCGCGCTCCTCCCAGAAGCCGCGGCGGTCGGCCGTCATGTACTCCACGCCGCGCACCCACTTCGGGCCCTTCCAGGCGTAGAGGTGCGGCACGACGAGCCGCACCGGGAAGCCGTGCTCGGCGGTCAGCGGCTCGCCGTCCTTGTGAGTGGCGAAGATCGTCCGCTCGTCGGCGAAGTCGGCCACCCGCAGGTTGGAGCTGAAGCCGTACTCGGCCCACACCATCACATGCGTGACCTCGGGTGCGGGCGGCGCGAGCCCGAGGAGCGTACGGGCCCGCACCCCGCCCCACTCGGCGCCGAGCATGCTGAACTTCGTCACGCAGTGCAGGTCGCCGACGACGGTCGCGTACGGCAGGGCCGTGAACTCGTCGTGCGTGAGGGACCGCTTCGCGCCGTCCGCGGTGGCCCCGAAGACCTGCAGTTCCCAGCGGTCGGGCTTGAACCGCGGCACCGGGCCGTAGTGCGTCACGGGCCAGCCGCGCTGCAGCCGCTGGCCGGGAGGCAGGTCCCCCTCGTGGCGCTCCGACTGACCCATGACCCCATGGTGGCAGACGTTTGCACATGGTCATGACCGGGGGCGGCCCGGCCGGATGAGGGCATCCGGGATAAGCCTGCACTTACTGGATCGCCCGGCCCCTGTGGTGCAAAGATGCGCCTGACCCGCCACCGACCCACGCGGAGAGGAGCCCCGGTTATGCAGGGCGACCCCGAGGTGCTGGAATTTCTGAACGAGCAGCTCACGGCCGAGCTGACGGCGATCAACCAGTACTTCCTGCACGCGAAGATGCAGGAGAACTTCGGCTGGACCAAGCTGGCGAAGTACACGAGATCCGAGTCGTTCGACGAGATGAAGCACGCGGAGATCCTGACGGACCGCATCCTGCTGCTGGAAGGGCTGCCGAACTACCAGCGCCTCTTCCACGTCCGGGTCGGGCAGACGGTCACGGAGATGTTCCAGGCCGACCGGCAGATCGAGGTGGAGGCGATCGACCGGCTGCGCCGGGGGATCGAGCTGATGCGCGCCAAGAGCGACGTCACGTCCGCGAACATCTTCGAGGCGATCCTGGAGGACGAGGAGCACCACATCGACTACCTCGACACCCAGCTGGACCTGATCGAGAAGCTCGGCGAGGCGCTGTACCTCGCGCAGCAGATCGAGCAGCCGGACGGCGCGTAGCTCAGGCGGCCTCGGCGGCCACCGGGGCTTCCGCGGGCAGCGGGGCCTCCGCGGGCAGCGGGGCGGCGGCGGCCGGCGCGGCGCTCTCGCCCGGCGGCGGCCGGCCCTCCAGCAGTTCGCGGCGGGCGCAGCCCGCGACGCGGCCGAGCAGCGCCTGGATGCGGCGGACGCAGGAGCCGCAGTCCGTGCCCGCCTTGCACTCGGAGGCGATCTGGCGGGGGGTGCAGCGCCCGGCCGAGGCGTGCTCGCGCACCTGCTCCTCGGTGATGCCGAAGCACGAGCACACGAACACACGGACCCCCGGGTCGGGACGATTAGGTAATCCTAACCTTACCCGGCCCGGGGGTCGCCGTGAAAGAGCCGTCCGGCCGTGACCTGCGTTACGCCGCGGCCGGCCCGCTCACTGGTCCCGGTACATCTCAGCGACCAGGAACGCCAGGTCGAGCGACTGGCTGCGGTTGAGCCGCGGGTCGCACGCCGTCTCGTAGCGCTGGTGCAGGTCGTCGACGAAGATCTCGTCGCCGCCGCCCACGCACTCGGTCACGTCGTCCCCGGTCAGCTCCACGTGGATGCCGCCGGGGTGGGTGCCGAGCGCCTTGTGGACCTCGAAGAAGCCCTTGACCTCGTCGAGCACGTCGTCGAAGCGGCGGGTCTTGTGGCCGGAGGCGGCCTCGAAGGTGTTGCCGTGCATCGGGTCGGACACCCACGCCACCCGGGCGCCGGAGGCCGTGACCTTCTCCACCAGCGCGGGCAGCCGGTCCCGCACCTTGTCCGCGCCCATCCGGCTGATGAACGTCAGCCGCCCCGGGATCCGCTCCGGGTCGAGCCGGTCGATCAGCGCCAGCGCCTCCTCCGGAGTGGTCGACGGGCCCAGCTTCACCCCGATGGGGTTGCTGACCTGCGCGGCGAACTCGATGTGCGCGTGGTCCAGCTGCCGGGTGCGCTCGCCGATCCAGACCATGTGGCCGGAGACGTCGTACAGCTTGCCGGTGCGCGAGTCGGTGCGGGTCAGGGACGACTCGTAGTCGAGGACGAGCGCCTCGTGCGAGGAGAAGAACTCGACGGTCTTGAACTCCTCCGGGTCCACGCCGCAGGCGTGCATGAAGCTCATGGCCCGGTCGATCTCGCGGGCCAGGGCCTCGTAACGCTGGCCGGAGGGCGAGGAGCGCACGAAGTCCTGGTTCCAGGCGTGCACCTGGCGCAGGTCGGCGTAGCCGCCGGTGGTGAAGGCGCGCACCAGGTTCAGCGTGGCCGCCGAGGCGTGGTACATCCGCTTCAGCCGCTCCGGGTCCGGGGTGCGGGACTCGGGGGTGAACTCGAAGCCGTTGACCGAGTCGCCCCGGTAGACGGGCAGCGTGACGCCGTCGCGGGTCTCGGTCGGCTTGGAGCGGGGCTTGGAGTACTGCCCGGCGATCCGGCCGACCTTCACGACCGGGACGGAGGCGGCGTAGGTGAGCACGGCGCTCATCTGCAGCAGGGTCTTGAGCTTGTTCCTGATGTGCTCGGCCGAGACCGCGTCGAACGCCTCCGCGCAGTCACCGCCCTGCAGCAGGAAGGCCTCACCCCGGGCGACCGCGCCCAGCTGGTCACGCAGTTGGTCGCACTCGCCGGCGAAGACCAGCGGCGGATAGGTCTGCAGCTCGGCGAGTACGTCGCGCAGAGCCGCAGGGTCCGGCCAGTCCGGCTGCTGCGCCGCGGGCAGGTCGCGCCAGGTCTGGGAGATACCGGCGGCGCTCGTGGCGGGTTCGGCGTTGACAGTCACGCCACCAAGATTACGGGGTCGCCCACACTGCCCCCGCCGGTGACCGACAGGTGAGACGGAGGAGACACGGAGCTGCCGGAGGGGCCGGGGTCAGGCTATGGTTCCGCTCATGTACGCGCTCGACGCCCGCACCTGGTGGTGGCCCGTCCAACCGGCGGCCACCTGATCTCGCGTACCCGTGAACACTCCGCGAAGGCCGCCCGAGGGGCGCCCTTCGGCGTTTCCGCGGGTCGGTCCCTCCGTCGTAGGAAGGAACGATCCGTGCATCATCACCGAAGGTCACAGCCGCAGGACGCGCCGGAGACCGCGCCCGGCGCCGTGCCGGAGACCGCGCCGGACGCCGCCGCCCTGGTCCGCCGGCTGCTGGCCGACGACGCCCCGCCGTTCGCCGTGCTGCGCCGCCGCACCCCCGGCCGCCCCGGCGCGCCCGTGGAGGTCCTCCTCGGCGCCGTCCACGAGGTGGACCGGCTCGCGGACCTCCCCGACGGCGGTGCCGCGCCCGGCCCCGGCACCGGCCGCGCCGCCGGCGCGCTCGCCCTCGTGCCGTACCGGCAGATCCGCGAGCGCGGCTTCGACGTCCGCGACGACGGCACGCCGCTGGCCGTCCTGGTCCCCGACGAGGTCCACGAGCTGCCCGCCGCCGCGCTCCTCGACGCCCTGCCGGACCACCCCGTCCACGTCGCCGACGGCGCCTTCGACGTGCCCGACGAGGAGTACGCCGGGATCGTCGGCCGCGTCCTCGCCGACGAGATCGGCACCGGCGAGGGCGCCAACTTCGTCATCCGGCGCACCTTCGAGGGCCGCGTCGCCGGCTTCGGCGCCGCCGACGCGCTCGCCCTCTTCCGCCGGCTGCTGGCCGGGGAGCAGGGCGCGTACTGGACCTTCGTCGTGCACCGCCCGGGCGTGCGCACCCTGGTCGGCGCCAGCCCCGAGGTGCACGTGCGGATGACCGGCGGGACCGTCGTGATGAACCCCATCAGCGGCACGTACCGCTACCCGCCCGGCGGCCCGGACCGCGCCGGGCTGCTGGCCTTCCTGCACGACGCCAAGGAGATCGAGGAGCTCTCCATGGTCGTCGACGAGGAGCTGAAGATGATGTGCACCGTCGCGCAGGAGGGCGGCGTGGTCGTCGGGCCGCGGCTGAAGGAGATGGCGCACCTGGCGCACACCGAGTACGAGCTGCGCGGGCGCACCGCGCTGGACGCGCGCGACGTGCTGCGCGAGACGATGTTCGCCGCGACCGTGACCGGCTCGCCCGTACAGAACGCCTGCCGCGTCATCGAGCGCTACGAGCCCCCGGGCCGGGACGGGACGGGCCGCGGCTACTACGCGGGCGCGCTGGCGCTCCTCGGCCGCGACGCGGGCGGCGCGCAGACCCTGGACTCCCCCATCCTCATCCGCACCGCCGACATCGGCGCGGACGGCCTGCTGCGGGTCCCCGTCGGCGCGACGCTGGTGCGCGGCTCGCGGCCGGCCGACGAGGTCGCCGAGACCCGCGCCAAGCCCGCCCCGGTGCTCGCCGCGCTCGACGTACGCCCCGCGCCGCCGCGGGCCGCGGGCGGGGGCAGGGCGGGCTTCGCCGCGGACCCGGAGGTGCAGGCGGCACTGGCGGCCCGCCGGACGCACCTGTCGCCGTTCTGGCTGCGCATGCAGCGCGTGCCGGGCCCGCGCGCGGGGGCGGCCGGTGCCCCCGGCCGGGTCCTGGTCGTCGACGGCGAGGACACGTTCACCGCCATGCTCGCCCACGTCCTGCGCGCCTCCGGGGCGGAGGTGGACGTGCGCCGCTTCGACGCGCCCGGCCTGCGGGACGCGGCGCTGGCGCACGAGGGCCCGGTCGTGCTCGGCCCGGGCCCCGGCGCCCCCGGGGACACCGCGGACCCGAAGATGCGCGTCCTGCGCGGGCTGGCCGGCGAGCTGCTGCGCGGCCACCGGCACGGCCTCCTCGGCGTCTGCCTGGGCCACGAGCTCCTCGCCGCCGAACTGGGGCTGCCCCTGGTCCGCAAGGCCGTGCCGTACCAGGGGGCGCAGGAGGAGATCGACTTCTTCGGGCGGCCGGAGACGGTCGGCTTCTACAGCACGTACACCGCCCGCTGCGACCCGGCCGCCGCGGCGGCCCTGGCGGCCCGCGGCGTCGAGCTGAGCCGCGACCCGCGCAGCGGCGACGTGCACGCCCTGCGCGGCGAGCGCTTCGCGTCGGTGCAGTTCCACCCGGAGTCGGTGCTGAGCCTGAACGGCTCGCACCTCGTGTCGGAGCTCCTGAGTGCGCTGGCGGCGGCTCCCGCGTAACGCGGGAACCGCACCGCTCGTTCCGACCGGGGGAAGCCCTCGCTCCCCGCCTGCGCGGGGCCGGCCCGCCCGGCCCCGCGCAGGGCGTTTGCTCCCGCAGCCGCGGGAACACGGCCGCCGGAAGTCGTCTTCCGGCGGCCGGCCCCGTCAGCCGAAGAAGACGCCGACCTCCTCGTACAGCTTCGGGTCCACGGTCTTGATCCGCGCCGTGGCCTCGGCCAGCGGCACCCGCACCACGTCCGTGCCCTGCAGGGCGACCATCTTGCCCCAGTCCTCCTCGTGCACCGCCTGGATCGCGTGCAGCCCGAAGCGGCTGGCGAGCCAGCGGTCGAACGCGCTGGGCGTACCGCCGCGCTGCACATGCCCGAGGACCGTCGTACGGGCCTCCTTGCCCGTGCGCTTCTCGATCTCCTTCGCCAGCCACTCGCCGACGCCCGACAGCCGGACGTGCCCGAAGGCGTCCAGGGACTCGTCCTTGAGCACCATGTCGCCGTCCCTGGGCATCGCGCCCTCCGCCACGCACACGATCGGCGCGTAGCTGGCCTTGAAGCGGGAGGTCACCCAGCCGCAGACCTTCTCGACGTCGAAGCGCTGCTCGGGGATCAGGATCACGTTCGCGCCGCCGGCGAGCCCGGAGTGCAGGGCGATCCAGCCGGCGTGCCGTCCCATCACCTCGACGACGAGGACGCGCATGTGGGACTCGGCCGTGGTGTGCAGCCGGTCGATGGCCTCGGTCGCGATGTTGACCGCGGTGTCGAAGCCGAAGGTGTAGTCGGTGGCGGACAGGTCGTTGTCGATGGTCTTCGGCACGCCGACGACCTTGATGCCGTACTCGTCGGAGAGCCGCTGCGCGACGCCGAGGGTGTCCTCGCCGCCGATGGCGATGAGCGAGTCCACCTCCAGCTTCCCCATGCTCTCCTTGATCCGCTTGATGCCCCCGTCGATCTTCAACGGGTTGGTGCGCGACGAGCCGAGGATTGTTCCGCCGCGCGGCAGGATGCCGCGTACGGCGGGGATGTCCAGGGTGACGGTGTCGGCTTCCAGGGGCCCGCGCCAGCCGTCACGGAAGCCGGTGAACTCGTACCCGTGCTCCTGGACGCCCTTGCGGACGACGGCCCTGATGACCGCGTTGAGCCCGGGGCAGTCACCGCCACCGGTCAGTACTCCTACCCGCATCACGTGTTCCCTTCTGACGGTCGTGACCCCGCTGCAGCAACGCTAACGGTGATCCAGCTCACACGACACGGAGCGAGCGGGATTACCGCACCAACCTGTCAATTCGGCGGCGGGGTTCACCCGGTGGAGGGACCGGGGGTAGGGGAACGGCGCGCGGGGCCCGGCTCAGCCGTCGTCGAGCCCGCGTTCGATGGCGTAGCGCACCAGCTCGACGCGGTTGTGGAGCTGGAGTTTGCCGAGGGTGTTCTGCACGTGGTTCTGGACAGTGCGGTGGGAGATCACGAGGCGCTCGGCGATCTGCTTGTACGAGAGCCCCTTGGCGACCAGGCGCAGCACCTCCGTCTCGCGGTCGGTGAGCTGGGGCACCTCGGGCTCGTCGGCGCTCTCCGCGGCGGGCTCGCCGGCCAGCCGGCGGTACTCGCCGAGCACGAGGCCGGCGAGGCCCGGGGTGAACACCGGGTCGCCCTGGGCGGTGCGGCGGACGGCCTCGATCAGCTCCTCGGTGCTGGCGGACTTCACGAGGTAGCCGGTGGCGCCGGACTTGACGGCTTCGAGCACGTCGGCGTGCTCGCCGCTGGCGGAGAGCACCAGCACCCGCACCGCGGGCTGCGCGCCGACGACCTCCTTGCAGACCTGCGCTCCCGGCAGCCCGGGCAGGTTGAGGTCCAGCACGAGCACGTCCGGCACGACGGCCCGCGCCCGCCGGACGGCCTGCGGCCCGTCCCCGGCGGTGGCGACCACGGCGAACCCGGCGGTCTCCAGATCGCGGGCGACGGCGTCGCGCCACATGGGGTGGTCGTCGACGACCATCACCCTGACCTCACCGCTGACTTCTCCGACCACCTCGGCTCCCTCCCTGCTGCCGGCGGACGCACGGTTGTCCGCGGACCATGGTGGCGCATGTCGACAGTTTCAGCACGTATCGCCTCCCGCGGGGCCGCACGGTTGCCGCGGGGCGGGCGGCGTTCTCCGCGCGGGCGGGTGGTCAGGTGCGGGGGGTGGCCGGGGTTGGGGGGAGGCGGAGTTCTACTTCCGTGCCCTGGCCCGGGGTCGAGACCCACTCCGCCGTGCCGCCCAGGTCGCGCAGGCGGCCGCGGATGGACTGCGCGACGCCGAGCCGGCCCTCCGCCGCGGCCGCCGCCAGGCGGCCCCGGGGGATGCCGGGGCCGTCGTCCCGTACGGTCACCACCACCGTGCCGTCCGGCTCCTCCTCCAGCAGCACCCACGCTCGCGCCTCCGGCCCGACGTGCGTGCGTACGTTGTCGAGCGCGGCACCCACCGCCGCCGCCAGCTCCCGCGCCGCCTGTGCCGGCAGCGCCACCGGCGTGCCCGGCTCGGCGACGGAGACGTGCGGTCCGCTCAGCGCCAGCAGGAGCAGCCGCAGGGACTCCGGCTCCCCCGTACCGCCG
>NZ_BAAAPF010000269.1:0-9756 GCF_039531005.1 Streptomyces synnematoformans | reverse complement strand
GCCCGGACGGCCCGGACGGCCCGGCCCGCCCGGGTGCGGCCCCTCTGCGGCGGCCCGCGTTCCGGCCGGTGACCATCCGCACCTCCGCCGACGCGATGACGGCGGCGACGCGGTACCTGCGCTGGCTGGGCTTCACGGACCTGGCCACGAACGAGGACCGGCCCGCGTCCGGCGTCGACGTGCGCGGCGCGGGCGTGGTCGCCCACGTCGACCCGACCACGACGCCGATGCCGCGGCGGGACGTCGAGTGCGTGTGGCTCAGCGGCCTCAACGCCTCGGCGCTCGCCGTCTTCTTCGCCCTCGCCGGCTACACCCGCGACGCCCGCGCCCGGGCGGACGAACTGCGCCTCCCGCTGTACGTGATGGACCTCACGGGCACTCCGCAGCCGGTCAACGCCCCCGCGGACGACCTGATCCGCACGGGCGCCGCGCAGGCCCGCTGAGCGGACGGGCGGGGGAACCAAAGTATGGGGGTGGGCCGCCGGGGTCGTACGAAGGTCTCGACGCCGGCCGCGGAAGGCCCCGCGCCGGGCGGGTGACCGTAGATTGGCCGGTATGCCCCGTACCGCCCCCGAGGCCCGCGCCGCCGGCCGCACCCGCCGGGACCGGCTCGCCGACGCCGGCCTCGTCCTCTTCGCCGGGGCCTTCTCCTTCCTGTCCGCCGACTCGGTGCTCCCGGAGGACGGCGCCGGGGTCTCGGACAACGTGCTCTTCGCCGAGGCGGTCGCCGCCGGCGTGGCCTGCCTCGCGCTGCTGCTGCGGCGCCGCTGGCCGGTGCCGCTCGCGGTGGCGATGCTCGTCGCCGACTCCTTCGGCCACTTCTACATCGGCCCCACGCTGGTGGCGGTCTTCACGGTCGCGGCGCACCGCCCGCCGCGCGCCACCGGGTGGATCGCGGCCCTCGTCCTCACCCGGCTGGTGGGGTTCATCGCCGCCACGCCGGACCCGGAGGACCCGCGCACCGGTGCGGGGGTGGCGTACTTCGCGCTGGTCACGGCGGCCATGGTCGGGGGCCTGTACCTGCGCTCGCGGCGCCAGCTCGTCGCCTCGCTGCGGGAGCGCGCCGAGCAGGCGGAGGCCGACGCGGCGCTGCGCGCGGGGCAGGCGCAGCGGCGGGCGCGGGAGGAGATCGCACGGGAGATGCACGACGTGCTGGCGCACCGGCTGTCGCTGCTGAGCGTGCACGCGGGGGCGCTGGAGTTCAACCCGGGCGCCCCGCCCGCGGAGGTCGCCCGCGCGGCGGGCGTGATCCGCGACAGCGCGCACGAGGCGCTGCAGGATCTGCGGGACGTGATCGGCGTGCTGCGGGCACCCGCGGGCGCGGACTCAGCCGCGGACCCGGCCGCGGGTGCGGGCGCCGGGCGTCCGCAGCCGACGCTGCGGGACGTGGGCCGGCTGGTGGCGGAGGCCGGCGAGGCGGGCATGCGGGTCGCGTACACGCAGGACGTCGATGCGGCGGAGGCGGTCCCGGCCGCGACGGGGCGCACCGCGTACCGCATCGTGCAGGAGGGGCTGACCAACGCGCGCAAGCATGCGGCGGGCACGGAGGTCGCGGTGACGCTGAGGGGCGGCCCGGAGGCGGGGCTGACGGTGGAGGTGCGCAACCCGCTGCCGGGCGCGGCCCTCCTCGGCAGCGGCCGGTCCGCGGTGACCGGGTCCCTGGTCGGCGGACGCGACCCCGGTGCGCCGGCGGGCGGCCGGACCGCAACGGGCCGGCACCCCGCGGCCGATCCGAAACCGGGCGCCGCCGGCCGCGGCCCGAACGGCACGCCCGCACCCCGCCCGGCCCCCGCACCCGACGACCCGGTGCACGCCACCGGCGGCACGGCCCCCATCCCCGGCGCCGGACAGGGGCTCATCGGGCTCACCGAACGCGCCGCGCTCACCGGCGGCCGGCTCACGCACGGCGTCGACGACGACACGTTCCAGCTGCGCGCCTGGCTTCCCTGGGGCCGCCCGCCCCGTACGGAATGAGCCCCCGCCCCGGACAGGCCGGCCGGCGGCCCGACCCGCCGGCCGGCTCCTCCGGCTCCGCCCCGTTAGGGTGGGCGCGTGCCCGACCAGACCGCCGACCCCGCCGGGGGCGACCCCGCAGGCGTCACCGTGCTGCTCGTCGACGACGACCCCCTCGTACGGGCCGGGCTGCGGCTGATGCTCGGCGGCGCCGACGACGTCGAGGTCGTCGGCGAGGCCGCCGACGGCAGCGAGGTGCCGGCGCTCGTGGCCGCGCACGCGCCCGACGTCGTGCTCATGGACATCCGCATGCCGCGGCTCGACGGGCTGGCCGCGACGGAGGCGCTGCGGCGACGCGCGGACCCGCCGGAGGTGCTGGTGCTGACGACGTTCCACACCGACGAGCACGTGCTGCGGGCCCTGCGCGCCGGGGCCGCCGGGTTCGTGCTCAAGGACACCCCGCCGGGGGAGATCGTCGCGGCCGTGCGCAAGGTCGCCGCCGGCGAGCCCGTGCTGTCGCCGGCGGTGCTCCAGCAGCTCATCACGCAGGTCGCCGGGGGCGAGGCCGCCGGGCCCGGGGAGGCCGAGGAGCGCACGGGCCGGGCCCGCCGCCGTCTCGCGGCGCTCGGCGAGCGCGAGCGGGAGGTGGCGGTGGCCGTCGGCCGCGGCCGGTCGAACGCCGAGATCGCCGCCGAGCTGTACATGAGCGTGCCCACCGTGAAGACGCACGTCTCGCGCATCCTCACCAAGCTGGACCTCAACAACCGGGTGCAGATCGCCCTGCTCGTCCACGACGCCGGGGAATCCTGAGCCGTCCGCGGTGTTGTACGGATCATGGACATCCCCCTCGCCGTGCTCGACCGGTCCCTGCGGCACGAGGGCCAGGACCCGGCCGACGCGCTGCGCCGCACCGTCCGCTTCGCGCGGCGGGCGGAGGGGTACGGATACCGCCGCTTCTGGGTCTCCGAGCACCACAGCGTCCCCGGTGTCGCGGGCTCCGCGCCGACCGTGCTGGCCGCGGCCGTCGCCGCCGCCACGTCGACGATCCGGGTGGGCACCGGCGGGGTGATGCTGCCCAACCACCGGCCGCTGGTCGTCGCCGAGCAGTTCGGCGTGCTGGGCTCGCTGTTCCCGGACCGCATCGACATGGGCCTGGGCCGCTCGCTGGGGTTCACCGACGGCATCCGGCGCGCGCTCGGCCACGGCACCGCGGACGCCGCGGACTTCGGGGACGCGCTCGCGGAGCTGCTGCGCTGGTTCGAGGGCGCGCAGCCGGCGTATCCGGGGGTGCACGCCGTGCCGGCGGAGGGGCTGCGGGTGCCCGCGTACGTGCTGGCGGTGGACGGCGGCGCGGACATCGCCGCCGCGCACGGGCTGCCGCTGGTGATCGGCGCGGGCCGGCGGCCGGAGAAGTTGCTGCGGGCCGTCGAGCGCTACCGGTCGGCCTTCGCGCCCTCGGGGCCGGAGGCGCGGCCGTACGTGGTGGTGGCGGTCGCCGCCGCGGTGGCCGACTCCGCGGAGCTGGCCGCCGACCTGCTGCTGCCGGAGGCGTGGGCGACGGTCTGGTCGCGCACCCGCGGCACGTTCCCGCCGCTGGCCCGGGCGGCGGAGATACGGTCCCGCACGCTCACCGAACGCGAGGCCCGCTATCTCGACGAGGCCCGGCAGTCCCAGGTGTCGGGCACCGACGAGCAGGTGGCCGCGGCCCTCGGCGACCTGGTCGCGCGCAGCGGCGCCGACGAGCTGCTGGTCTCGCTGCACACCCCCGACGAGGACGCCCGGCTGGAGTCCTTCCGGCGGCTGGCGGAGCTGAGGATCCCGGCGCCGGGGGCGGGCTGACCGGCGCACGCAGGGGCCGGCCGGCCCGCCGCCGGTACTGCCGCCGCTACAGCTCCACCGCCGCACCCGGCCGCGGCAGCCGCAGCCGGTGGCCGAGCCCCGCCGCCTCGAAGGCGGCGACGAGCGACTCGGCGCCCTGGGTGAGGTGCCCCCAGTGCTCGAAGTGCAGCGGCACCACGTCGTGCGCCCCGAGCACGGCCGCGGCCGCGGCGGCGTGCTCGCTGGTCAGCGTGGTGTGCCCGGTGCCGGGCAGCGGGGTCCGCGCGGCGCCGGCGAAGAGCACGGCGATGTCCACGGGGCCGAGCCGGGCGGCGATGGTGCGGACCACGTCGAGGGAGGCGTTGTCGCCGCTGACGTAGACCGTGGGCAGTTCCTCGCCGGTGAGGACGAAGCCGGTGACCTCGCCGGTCAGCGGCTCGCTGCCGGGCGGTCCCGGCAGCGCGGGCACCGCGGTGACGCGGACCGGTGGCCGGCCGCCGACGGTGTACGACTCCCACGCCGGCAGCGCCCGCACCGGCCCGCCCAGCCGCGCCGCCGCCGAGGCGGTGGACAGCACGAGCGGCGCGGCGGCGGCGCACTCGCGGCCGGCCCGGTCGAGGTTGTCGGCGTGCTGGTCGTGGGAGAGGAGCACCGCGTCGACCGGGCCGAGGTCGGCCGGCGCGAGCGCCGGGCCGGCGGTCTTCACCAGCCGCCCGCTCGCGACCGGGTACTCGCCGGGCGGGTCGAACGTCGGGTCGGTCAGCAGGCGGACCCCGCCGAGCCGGAGCAGCGCGGTGGGGCCGCCGACGTAGTGCAAGATCGTCATGGCAGTGCCAAGGACCCGCGGGCCGCGGCTATTCCGCAGCACTGAACTGCTCCCGCAGCTCGATCTTCCGCACCTTCCCGCTGACCGTCGTCGGGAACTCCTCCATGATCCGCAGATGCCGCGGGATCTTGAAGTGCGCGAGCCGGTTCTCGCAGTAGTGGGCCAGCTCGCGCCGGGAGAGCGCGTGCCGGGGGTCGCTGAGGATCACACAGGCGAGGATCTCCTCGCCGTACGTCTCGTCCGGCACGCCCACCACCTGCACGTCGGCGATCTTGGGGTGGGCGTGCAGGAACTCCTCGATCTCGCGCGGGTAGACGTTCTCGCCGCCCCTTATGATCATGTCCTTGATCCGGCCGACGATCTCCACGCAGCCGTCGTCGCGCATCCGCGCCAGGTCGCCGGTGTGCATCCAGCGGCCGGCGTCGATCACCTCGGCGGTGCGCTCGGGCTGCTCCCAGTAGCCCTGCATGACGCTGTAGCCGCGGGTGCACAGCTCGCCGGCCGTGCCGCGCGGCACGGTCACGCCGGTGACCGGGTCGACGACCTTGACCTCGACGTGCGGCAGGACGCGGCCGACGGTGGCGGTGCGGCGCTCCAGGTCGTCGTCACGCCGGGTCTGGGTGGCGACCGGGGAGGTCTCGGTCATGCCGTAGCAGATGGTCACCTCCGCCATGTGCATCTCGCTGACCACCCGCTTCATCACCTCGACCGGGCACGGCGAGCCGGCCATGATCCCGGTGCGCAGCGACGTCAGGTCGTACAGGGCGAAGTCGGGCAGGCCCAGCTCGGCGACGAACATCGTCGGCACCCCGTACAGCGAGGTGCAGCGCTCCTGTTCGACGGCCGCGAGGGTGGCGGCGGCGTCGAAGGACGGGCCGGGGATGACCATGCAGGCGCCGTGGCTGGTGGCCGCGAGGTTGCCCATCACCATGCCGAAGCAGTGGTAGTACGGGACGGGGATGCAGATCCGGTCCTGCTCGGTGTAGCCCAGCGTCTCGCCGACGAAGAAGCCGTTGTTGAGGATGCTGTGGTGGGACAGGGTCGCGCCCTTGGCGAAGCCGGTGGTGCCGGAGGTGTACTGGATGTTGACCGGGTCGTCGCAGGACAGCATCGCCTCGCGCTCGCGGACCCGCTCCGCGGGCACCGTGCGGCCGGCCTCGATCAGCCGGCCCCAGCCGGCGTCGCCGATGTAGAAGACGTTGCGCAGGGCCGGGCAGCTGCCGCGCACCTGCTCGACCATCCGCCGGTAGTCGCTGGCCTTGTGCGCCAGCGAGGCGACCAGCAGCGAGATGCCGGACTGGTTGAGGACGTACTCCAGCTCGTGCACCCGGTAGGCGGGGTTGATGGTGACCATCACCGCGCCGATACGGGCCGAGGCGTACTGCACGAGCACCCACTCCGGGCAGTTGACCGCCCAGACGCCGACGCGCTCGCCCTTGGCGACGCCGCGGGCGAGCAGCCCGCGCGCCACCTCGTCGACGGCGGCGCCGAACTCCGCGTACGTCCAGCGCCGGCCGGAGGGCACGTCGACGAGGGCCTCACGGTCCGGGTGGGCGGCGATGGCACGGTCCAGGTTGGCCCCGATGGTGTCCCCCAGCAGCGCCGTGGTGCCGGTGCCCCCGGTGTAGGACGACTCTGCGGTCATGTGTGGTCCTCCTCGCGGTACTCGTCGGCGGATCCGGCTGATCCTGCTGCCGTAGCCTCGCGCAGCTGCACGCGGCGGATCTTGCCGGAGACGGTCTTGGGCAGGTCGGCGAACTCCAGCCGCCGGACGCGCTGGTAGGGGGCGAGCACGGCGCGGGAGTGCGCGAAGATCGCCTTCGCCGCGGCGGGGCCCGGCTCCCAGCCGGCGGCGAGCACGACGTACGCCTTGGGCACGGCGAGCCGCAGCGGGTCGGGCGCGGGCACGACGGCGGCCTCGGCGACCGCCTCGTGCTCCAGGAGCGCGCTCTCCAGCTCGAAGGGGGAGATCTTGTAGTCGGACGCCTTGAAGACGTCGTCGGCGCGGCCGATGTACGTGAGGTAGCCCTCGGCGTCGCGCGCGCCGATGTCGCCGGTGCGGTAGTAGCCGCCGGCCATGGCCTCGGCGGTGCGCTCCGCGTCGCCCTCGTACCCCGTCATCAGGCCCACGGGGCGCTCGGTCAGGTCGAGGCAGATCTCCCCTTCGTCGGCGGGTGCACCGCTGACGGGGTCCAGGAGCACGACGTCGTATCCGGGAGTGGGACGGCCCATGGACCCCAGCTTGACGGGCTGGCCCGGGGGATTGGCGATCTGCACCGCGGTCTCGGTCTGGCCGAAGCCGTCGCGGACGGTCAGGTTCCAGGCCCGCCGCACGGCCTCGATGACCTCCGGGTTGAGGGGTTCACCTGCGGCGACGGCCTCGCGCGGCGGATGCGCGAGCGTGCTCAGGTCGGACTGGACGAGCATCCGCCAGACGGTGGGCGGGGCACAGAAAGTTGTCACGCCGGCGCGGTCCATGGCGGCCAGCAGCGCGCCGGCGTCGAAGCGCGTGTAGTTGTGCAGGAAGACGGTCGCCTCCGCGTTCCAGGGCGCGAAGAGGTTGGACCAGGCGTGCTTGGCCCAGCCGGGCGAGGAGATGTTCAGGTGGACGTCGCCGGGGCGGAGGCCGATCCAGTACATCGTGGCCAAGTGGCCGACCGGGTACGAGACATGGGTGTGCTCGACCAGCTTGGGGCGCGCCGTGGTGCCGGAGGTGAAGTACAGCATCAGGGTGTCGTCGGCGGCGGTCGGGCCGTCCGGCACGAA
Source organism: Streptomyces synnematoformans (assembly GCF_039531005.1). Classification (NCBI taxonomy): domain Bacteria; kingdom Bacillati; phylum Actinomycetota; class Actinomycetes; order Kitasatosporales; family Streptomycetaceae; genus Streptomyces; species Streptomyces synnematoformans. The sequence continues at coordinate 2,393 of NZ_BAAAPF010000269.1, read as the reverse complement.
CACCGCGGAGGCCTCGTACGCGTCCTCGTAGGCGAGCCAGCCCCCGCCGCCCCCGCCGCCGACGGAGATGCGGGTGTAGTCGCCGGGCACGTCGGCGAACTTGGCCTCGTCGGCGGCCCGTACGAGCACGTGGCGGGCCCGTCCGCGCCCGATGCGGTCGGCGAGGTCGATCGGGCCGAGGAGGGGGGTGGCGGGGATGACGACGGCGCGCAGCTTCATCGCGGCGAGCGCGGTCTCCCACAGCTCGGCCTGGTTGCCGAGCATGACGACGATGCGGTCGCCGGCGCGCACGCCCTGCGCGCGGAGCCAGTTCGCCACCCGATTCGAGCGCTCGCTCATTCGGGTGAACGTCAGCTTGGTCTCCCGGCCGTCCTCCTCCGCGATGTGGAGGGCCGTGCGGTCGTTGTCCGCGGCGATGGCGTCGAACCAGTCGAGTGCCCAGTTGAAGCGCTCCGGCCTGGGCCAGGAGAAGCCCGCGCGGGCGGCGGCGTAATCCTCCCGCTGCCGCAGCAGGAAGTCCCGCGCCGACCGGAAGTCCGCGGTCGGATTCGGTGCCGTCACATGTCCTCCTCGTACGGCGGCGGCTCGCTAGCATCGTGCTGCGAGTGACGTACGCCTCACTACCCCCGTACGGGGGTGGCCTGACGCCGGCCCCGCCGGCGACACCCGTCAGCACCAGGGAGCGAGCGACATGCCGGAGACCGCGGACGCAGCGGAGGTGCGCGGCGCGCTGGCCCGGCTGCGCCGGGCCGGCGGAGTGCCCGTCGCCTTCGGCGGGCTGCTCACGGACGGCGGCCGGAAGCTGCGGATCAGCGAGCTGAGCGGGACGGTGACGCTGTCCCTGCAGGGCCTCGGGGTCGCCACGGGCAACGGGCTGGGCGGGAAGGCCATCGCCTTCTCCCGGCCCTGCGCGGTCACCGACTACACCTCGTCCCGCGCCATCAGCCACGAGTACGACGGCCCGGTGGGCGCCGAGGGGCTGCGCTCGGTGCTGGCGGTGCCCGTCGTGGTCAGCGGCCGGGTGCGGGCGGTGCTCTACGGCGCGCTGCGCGACTCGCTGCCGCTGGGCGACCGGTCGCTGAACGCGGCGGTGGAGACGGCGCGCCACCTGGAGCAGACCCTCGCCGTACGCGACGAGGCCCGCCGGCTGCTCGCCGTCGCCACGCCCACCGCGCAGCGGGCGGCGGACCCGGCGGCCTGGGAGAACGTCCGCACGGCCCACCGCGACCTGCGCACGCTGGCGCCGCGGATAGCCGATGACGAGCTGCGCGCCGAGCTGCTGGCCCTCTGCGACCGGCTGGCTGCGGCGGCCGTCACGGTGGCCCCGCCCGCCGGCGCCGGGGCGGAACGCACGGTGCTGGCGCCGCGGGAGCTGGACGTGCTGGCGTGCGTGGCGACCGGGGCGACGAACGCGGCGGCGGGCGAGCGGCTGGGGCTGCGGCCGGAGACGGTGAAGAGCTATCTGCGGTCGGCGATGCGCAAGCTCGGGGCGCACACCCGGCTGGAGGCGGTCACCGCCGCGCGCCGGGCGGGCCTGCTGCCCTGAGCCCGCCCGGGGGTGCCGCGGCACGGCGCCGCCGGGTGCCCCGGGGTGCGTCAGCCGCGGTGCTCGACGACGTTGACCACCCGGCCGTTGGGGTCGCGGACGAAGAACCGCCGCACGCCCCACTCCTCGTCGGTCAGCGGGTACACGACGTCCGCGCCCGCGGCGCGCATCGCCGCGTGCGCCGCGTCGACGTCCCCGACCTCGATGCTCATGTCCGGCTCCACGGGCGCGGCGGCGTCCCGGTCCATGAAGATCAGCTGCGCGGTGGGGTTGTCGGGCGCGGCCAGCGCCATCACCCAGCCCAGGTTCATCACCTCCTCGAAGCCCAGCCGCCCGTAGAACTCGCGGCTGGCCTCGAACGACCCGGTCCTGATGTCGGGGACGACCCGTCGGATGCTCATGCCGCGGAGGCTACCGGCCGGCTGTGACACCCCGCCGCACGGCGGCGGTCCGCGCGTCGGGGGCGCACTCGTGCGGCACGCCGCGCACCGCCGGGCCGGGACGGCGGCACCCGTGCGTCGGGGGGCGCACGGCAGCACAGGCCTCCCCGGGGGCGACGCCGCCGCGGCCGGGCGGGAAAATGTCACTGTGGCGGACATTCCCAACCTGACCTGGATCGCGAACGGGCGCGCGCGGAGCGCCCGCTGGTACAGCGTGGGCGGCACCCCGCCGCCCGGGCGGGTGGTCACCGCCGACGACCGGATGTGCGCCGACATCGCGTACCGGCTGGTGTGCGAGGGCACGGCCGTCCTGTGGCGGGGCGACTACCACGGCGGGCGGCAGCTCCACGCCGCGCTGGGCCGCCGCATCGACCGCCGCTCGGCCCGCCGCGGCCGGCGCCCGGCCG
>NZ_BAAAPF010000268.1:0-9781 GCF_039531005.1 Streptomyces synnematoformans | reverse complement strand
TCACCGCAGGCGCCGGGCGCCCGCGCCGCGCGCGCGGTGTCGTACGCCCGGGGCGCGGTCGGCAGCCCGTACGTCTGGGGCGCCACCGGGCCCGGCTCCTTCGACTGCTCGGGCCTGACGCAGGCCGCCTGGGGCGCCGCGGGCGTCTCCCTGCCCCGTACGACCTACACCCAGGCCGCGGCCGGCACCGCCGTCCCGCGCTCGGCGCTGGCGCCGGGGGACCTGGTCTTCTACTACCCGGGCCGCACCCACGTCGGCATCTACGCGGGCGGCGGCCAGATCATCCACGCGCCCCGCCCGGGCGCCAGCGTGCGCTACGCCCCGGTGGACTCGATGCCGTTCGCGACGGCGGTACGTCCCGCGTGACGACGCCGTCCTCAGGAGGAGTACGTCGGACCGGCCTCGGCAGGAGCGCGTCAGACCAGGCGGCGGGCCGTGGCCCAGCGCGTCAGCTCGTGCCGGTTCGACAGCTGCAGCTTGCGCAGCACCGCCGAGACGTGCGACTCGACGGTCTTGACGGAGATGTACAGCTGCTTCGCCACCTCCTTGTACGCGTACCCCCGGGCGATCAGCCGCAGCACCTCCCGCTCCCGCTGCGTCAACCGGTCCAGGTCCTCGTCCACGGGCGGCGCGTCCGTCGACGCGAAGGCGTCGAGGACGAAGCCGGCGAGCCGCGGCGAGAAGACCGCGTCGCCCTCCGACACCTGGAAGATCGCGTCGACCAGGTCGGAGCCGGTGATGGTCTTCGTCACGTACCCCCGGGCGCCGCCGCGGATGACGCCGATGACGTCCTCCGCCGCGTCCGACACCGACAGCGCGAGGAAGCGCACCGGCGCCTCGCCGCTCGCCGACTCGCCCATCAGCCCCGCGCAGCGGCGCAGCACCTCCACGCCGCCGCCGCCCGGCAGGTGCACGTCGAGCAGGACGACCTCGGGACGGGTGGCGGTGATGACCGTCACCGCCTGCTCCACGTCCGCCGCCTCGCCGACGACCTCGACGCCGGTCTCGTCCGTGACCCCGATCTCCGCCTGCACCCCGGCCCGGAACATGCGGTGGTCGTCGACGAGCACGACCCGTACCCGACGGCCCTCCTCCGGGCCCGCACCGCTCACCGGCACTCCGCCCGCTGCGTCGTCCGTCATCGTCCGCTCCTCACTGCGCCCGCCGCGTCCACGCCCGGCACGGCCACGTCCACGCCCGTCCATGTCCGTCCATGTCTGTCCGCGCCCCGCCCTCACTCGGCGCGCTCCATCTCCAGCTCCACCTCGGTGCCCCCGCCCGCCGGCGTGCGCAGCCGGGCGGTGCCGCCGTTGCGCTCCATCCTGCCGATGATGGACTCGCGTACGCCCATTCTGTCGGCCGGGACCGCGTCCGGGTCGAAGCCGGGGCCGCGGTCCTTCACCGAGATGAACACCTGCCGCCCCTCGACCTCCGCGAAGACCTGCACCGGCCCCGCCTCGCCACCGTACTTGGCCGCGTTGACCATCGCCTCCCGCGCCGCCTGCAGCTGCGCCCCGAGCCTGTCGTCCAGCGGGCAGTCACCGACGCACACCACCTCCACCGGCACCCCGTGATAGTCCTCCACCTCCGCCGCCGTCCGGCGCACCCCCTCGGCGAGCGTGCCGGGCCCCGCCCCGTCGTCCTCGTCGGCCTTCCCGGTCCCCTGCGGCCGGTACAGCCAGGTGCGCAGCTCCCGCTCCTGCGCGCGGGCCAGCTTGCGCACCTCGCCGGAGTTGTCGGCGTTGCGCTGGATGAGCGTGAGGGTGTGCAGCACGGAGTCGTGCACGTGCGCGGCGACCTCGGCGCGCTCCTGCGCGCGGATGCGCATCAGCCGCTCCTCGGAGAGGTCCTGCACCATCCGTACGAGCCAGGGGCCGGCCAGCAGCGCCACCCCCACCAGCACCGCGAGCGACGCCTGCACCACGGCGCCGATGTGCCGCGTGGAGCCCTGGATGACGACGATCGCGCTGACCCCCGCCCCGACCAGCAGCACCCCGGCGGCGCCGCGCGCGAGCGGCAGGAACTTCGTCCCGCGCGTGACCGCCGCCCACTTCGCCCGCCGGGCGTTGTCCGCCTGCCGCCACACCAGCGCCACGCCGGCGCCGATGAGCAGCAGCGGCCACACGAAGGCGTTGGAGCGGCCCAGGTCGAGGCTGCCCGCGAAGATCCCGGCGCCGACGAGCAGCGCCAGCAGGGCGAGCAGCTGGCCCTTGTCGAGCTTGCGGAGCCGCTTGCGCCCGTCGGCGTCGACGTCCACGAGCGGCTTCTCCGCCCGGCCGCCCTGGCCGAGCGGGACGACGAACCAGAAGACCGCGTACAGCAGCACGCCCAGGCCGTTGGCCATGAGCAGGCCGAGGAAGACGATCCGCACCCACGACACCGGCAGCCCCAGGTGCCCGGCCAGACCGCGCGCGACGCCGCCGAGCCAGCGCCCGTCCGCGCTGCGGTACAGCCGCCGGACGGGCCGCTCGTACGGGTCGTACGGGTCGTACGGGCCGCCGGGCGGGGCGGCGCCGTCGGCGGCGGACGCGGCGGTGGCTGCGGTCATGTCCTGCATCGTCACACGGGCGGGGCGGCCCTGGCATCAGGGTTGGCCCCCCATCGGTCCCCGGAGGATTTCAGGGTGGGCTCCGGGTGGTCCCGCCTCCCGCACCGCGACGGCGTCCGCCACCATGGACCCATGACCGACACCAGCCCCGACGCGGACGCCGACGGGCGGAACGGGGCGCCCGGCGACCGCACCGCGGCGGGGGCCCGGACGCGCACGGGCGCCGGGGAGCGTGCCGGCGAGGACGCGGGCTCCCCCGACCCCGGTCCCGCGCGCCCGCGGCTGCGCCGCAGCCGCCGCTACAAGGTCGTCGGCGGCGTCTGCGGCGGCCTCGGCCAGTACGTCGGCATGGACCCCGTCATCTTCCGCATCGTGCTCGGCGTCCTCACCGCCACCGGCGGCCTCGGGCTCGTCGCGTACGGCTTCGCCTGGCTGCTGATGCCGCTCGACGGCGAGGACGACAGCGAGGGCCGCCGGCTGCTGTCCGGCCGGGTCGAGGGCTCGGCGCTGACGGCGCTGCTGTTCGCCGTCGTCGGCTGCGGCCTGTTCCTGTCCGTACTGAACACGACGGACACCCACTTCTTCGCCGCCCTGCTGATCCTCTGCCTCGGCGGCGCCGCCTACTGGTCGCACCACCGCCGCGCGGCCGAGGAGATGGCCGCCGACGGCGTCCCCGTGGACGACGCCACCGCCCACGCCGTGGCCGACGCCCCGCCGGAGACCGCGCCGCCCCCCGTGCCGTACTCGCCGTCCTGGTGGCGCGACCCGCTCACCAAGGACGGCGACTTCCCGCCCTACCTCTGGGGACCCGACGACGACGCCGCCGACGAGGCCGCGGCCGAGGGCCCGTCCCGCACCGGCTGCCGCAGGAAGACCGGGCCGTCCGGCACCGGCCGCCGCGGCGAGCACGAGGCGGTCGGCATCGGCGGCTGGACGTTCCTCGCCGCCGCCGCCACCTGCTCCGTCGTCATCGTCGCCACCTGGGGCGCGGAGCCGCTGGGCACCACGCTGGCGCTCGGCCTCGGCGGCGCGCTCGCCGTCTTCGGCGCCGGCTTCACGCTCAGCGCCTGGCTCGGCCGCACCGGCGGCGGCACCGCCTTCTGGGCGCTGCTCACGACCGTCCTGTTGGCCGGCGCGCTCTGGCTGCCGGACACCATCACCGCGGACTGGGGCGAGCGGACCTGGCGCCCGGCGGCGGTCACGGACGTACGCGAGCGGTACGAGCTGGGCAGCGGCGAGGCCGAGCTGGACCTCAGCAGGCTGGAGCTGGCCCCGGGCCAGCGGGTCGAGACCACGGCCGAGGTGGGCCTGGGGCAGCTGGAGGTGCACGTCCCCGACGACGTCCGGGTCGAGGTGCACAGCCGGGTCGACATCGGCGACCTGCACTTGCCGCCCACCACGCACACCGAGCCCCCGGACGACGGCGACATCGACGTGTCCCCGGGGCAGGAGCGCACGACGGTGCTGGAGCCGACGGCCGACGGGCCGGACGGCCCGGCGGGCACGATGGTGCTGGACCTGACGGTCTCGGTCGGCCAGCTGGAGGTTGTGCGTGCGACGTCATAGGTTCGAGCCCGCGAAGCTGGTCGCCGGCCTGGTGCTGCTCTGCGGCGCGACCCTCGGCCTGCTCGACGCGTCCGACGCGCTGCGCCAGCCGGACTGGGTGCCGCTGGCCGTGGTGCCGCCGGGGCTGGCGCTGGCCGCCCTGGTCGCCGCCGTCGGCTACGCGGCGCGCCACCGCGCGCGCCGGCGCGCCCGGGAGGCGCACGCCGCGGCGCCGGCGCCGCGGGAGGCGGGGCTGGGGGCGATGCCGATGGACGAGCTGCGCGGGACGTACGAGATGCGCTTCGGCGGCGGGGACGTGGAGCCTCCGGCCGACGACGACGGCTCGGGCGGTGGCGCGGGTGCGTACGGCGGGCGCACGGACGGCGGGCGCACGGACGGCGAGCGCGCGGACGGTGGCGCCGGCGCGGGCGCGGGCGGCGGGGGCTCGGGCGGCGGGGGCCGCTAGGCGAAGAGCTGCTGGCCCTTCCTGCGGCGGCGGACGGCGAGCACCGAGTCCAGCGACCAGTAGGGCGCGCCGGCCAGGATCAGGGCCGTCCACGCCATCATGTACGGCAGGTCCTGGCCGTAGTAGTACGGGTCCGCGGACCAGCTCATCGTGAACCACAGCGTCATCGAGATCAGGGCGCCGCCGGTCGCGGCCAGCCGCGCCCACAGCCCGGCGAGCGTGCCGAGACCCACCGCGATCTCGCCGAGCGAGATGGCGATCCCGAACTCCGTCGGCGCCTTCTGCGCCAGGTCCACCAGCGCGGGGATCGCGACGTCGGGCAGGGCGTCGAGGGTGTCGTGGAGGGAGCCGGGACCGCTGGCGTCGAGGAAGGCGTCGTCGGTGAGTTTGTCGAAGCCGGCGTAGACGAAGGTGATGCCGAGGAAGATCCGCAGGGGCAGCAGCGCGAACCGGGCGGCGACGGCCCGGATGCCGCCGGGCGGCTCCCCCTGGGGCACCCTCCCGAGTACGCCGGTGCGGGACGCTTGGTCCTGTGCCATGTGTAGTCCGCCTCTCCTGCCGTAGACCGTGCCGGTGATCGCCCCGGCGCCGATACTTCATGTGTGGGAGGGGATACGTAAAGCATTTCCTGAACGCTCAACCGGATCGGGTCGTTCGCGTCCGCACGGTCGACGTCCGGTCGCGATCCAGCCGGTGACCCGGCAGGTGGGTCAGCGGATGGTCCGGCGGGTGGTCCAGCCGGTGGTCCAGCCGGAGGTTCAGTCGACGATGTCGAGCAGGTACGGGGCGGACTCCGCGCCCCCGGCGGTGACCACCCGCAGCTCCGTGCGGCCCGGCTCCACGTCCACCGGCACGGGGACCGTCAGCCGGGTCGCCGTGGGGTTGGCGAAGCCGCCGGCGACCGGGACCAGCGGCACGTGCACGTGCACGGCTCCGATCCGTACGACGACGCGCGCCAGCTGCTCCGGCGACTCGGCGCCCGCCGGCACGAACCCGGTGCCGCGCACCTCGACATCGTCGCCGGTACGGATCGCGGTGTGCAGGTCGCCGGGCTCGCGGACCCGGACCACGGACAGCACCGCCGGGCGCCCGCCGTCGACGAGCCGGGCCGCCAGGTGAACCGCGGCGCTCACGGCGACCAGCGCCGCGACGCCCCACGGCAACCCCGGCAGCTGCTCGGGCCGGCGGCCCAGCTGCACCAGCGCGAAGAGCAGCGCGGCGGCGGCCACCACGGCGTACTGGATGTCGACGGCCGCGGCCCGGCCGGCGTCGTCGGTCAGCAGGTCGGCGGCGCGGGGGCGGGCGGCGCGGGTCTTGGTCAGGCCACCGCTGCGCAGCCGGTACGCCACGACGGCGCGGGCGCCGCGGGCGGCGGCCCGGACGTCGGCGAGGGCGGCGACGAGCCCGGCGGCGCCGCCGGCACCGGTCCCCGGCCCCGTCCCCGACCAGCCGAGGCCGTCGAGGAGCCGGTCGCGGGCGGCGGAGCCGTCGGCGAGGGCCAGGGCGAGCGCGAGGTGCAGCAGCGCGTACCCGGCGAGCAGCGCCCCGGCGACGGCCACGGCCCGGCCGGCGGAGAGCCGGCCGTCCTCGCCGACGACGGGGGCGAGGAGCCCGCCGCGGGCGCGGTTCAGCCACGCGGCGCCGGCCAGCAGCCCGGCGGTCAGCACGGCGGCGAGCAGCGCGGCGGTACGGGCCCGGGTCCAGCCCGGGCCGAGGGCGGTGAGCCCGACGACGAGGAGGAGGGCGAGCAGGCCGGCGCCGATGACGTACAGGGTGCGCCGCCACAGCGCCGCCGGCCACGTCCCGCCCGCGGCGGCGGCGCGGGCGGCGAGGGTGTCGGCGGAGCGGGTCAGCTCGTCGGAGACCCACTGCCGGGAGGCGCCGGGCGAGTGCGCGACCCCGGCGGGCACCCCCTCGCCGGCGGCGAAGCCGTCGCGGCGGCGGTCGAAATCGGAGGCGGGGGCGGAATCGGAGCCCGTTTCGGCCCCGGGGACGGCGGCGCCGGTGGCACCGGATCCGGCGGCGGTGGCGCGGGACCCGGCGGATGCGCTGCCGGTACCGTGGGGGACGCCGGAGCCCGTCGGCACCTCCCCGCCGGAGCCGGACCGGCGGGGGCCACCGCCCGTACCGCGCTCGGTGCCGGGCCCCGTGCCACCGTCCCCGCGCTGCACCGGCACACCGGCGGCGCCGCCGGCCTGCGGGCTCCCGACCTGCGGTCTCCCGGCCTGGGGGCCGTCGCCCGATCCGCGCTCGGCACCGGACCACGTACCACCGGAGTCCGCCGGCCCGCCGGCGGCATCCGCGGCCGCCGGGCCGCCCGCCGACTCGCCCTCGGCGCCCGCCGCAGGCGGGGCCGCGGCGCCGGACTCCGTACCGCCTGCGGCGGCGCCCGCCGCAGGCGCGTACGTGTCGTCGTCCCCCGCTTCCACCGCCACCTCGTGCCCCCTTGACCGCAAGCCGTCCATGTGATGAGAGCGAATTCTGCCCTACCGCGGGCGCGGCGGGACCGGCGGGCCGCTCACTCCCACTCGATGGTGCCCGGCGGCTTCGACGTGACGTCGAGGACCACGCGGTTGACCTCCGGCACCTCGTTCGTGATCCGCGTCGAGATCCGGGCCAGCACCTCGTACGGCAGCCGCGACCAGTCCGCCGTCATCGCGTCCTCCGACGACACCGGCCGCAGCACCACCGGGTGCCCGTACGTCCGCCCGTCGCCCTGCACGCCCACCGACCGTACGTCGGCGAGGAGCACCACCGGGCACTGCCAGATGTCGCGGTCGAGACCGGCCGCCGTCAGCTCCTCGCGGGCGATGGCGTCCGCCTCGCGCAGCAGGTCGAGCCGGTTCTCGGTGACCTCGCCGACGATCCGGATGCCGAGCCCCGGGCCGGGGAACGGCTGTCGCTGCACCATCGCCTCGGGCAGCCCCAGCTCCTTGCCGACCATCCGGACCTCGTCCTTGAACAGCCGCCGCAGCGGCTCGACCAGCTCGAAGTCCAGGTCCTCCGGCAGCCCGCCGACGTTGTGGTGGGACTTGATGTTCGCGGTGCCCGTACCGCCGCCGGACTCCACGACGTCCGGGTAGAGCGTGCCCTGCACCAGGAAGCGCACCGGCGCCCCCGTCTCCCCCGCCGCCGCGACGACCTCGGCCTGCGCCTGCTCGAAGACCCGGATGAACTCCCGGCCGATGATCTTCCGCTTCTGCTCCGGGTCCGACACCCCGGCCAGTGCGGCGAGGAACCGCTTCGCCGCGTCCACGACCTTCAGCTGCACGCCGGTCGCCGCCACGAAGTCCTTCTCGACCTGCTCCGACTCGCCCTTGCGCATCAGCCCGTGGTCGACGTAGACGCAGGTGAGCCGGTCCCCGATGGCCCGCTGCACCAGCGCGGCGGCCACCGCCGAGTCCACCCCGCCGGACAGCCCGCAGATCGCCTGTGCGTCCCCGACCTGCGCGCGGATGGCGGCGACCGACTCCTCCACGACGCTCGCCGTCGTCCACGTGGGGGCGATACCGGCGCCGCGGTAGAGGAAGTGCTCCAGGACCAGCTGGCCGTGGGTGGAGTGCATGACCTCCGGGTGGTGCTGCACGCCGTACAGCTTCCGCTCGTCGTCCTCGAACGCGGCGACGGGCACGCCCTCGGTGGACGCGGTCACCGTGAAGCCCGCGGGGGCGGCGGAGCAGGCGTCGCCGTGGGACATCCAGACGTCCTGCCGCCCGGGGGTGCCCTCGAAGAGCGTCGAGTCGGGCCGGGAGACGCTCAGCTCCGTACGCCCGTACTCGCGCCGGCCGGTGTTGTCGACCGTGCCGCCGAGCGCCTGGGCCATGAGCTGGAAGCCGTAGCACATCCCGAAGACAGGCACCCCGGCGGCGAAGATCGCCGGGTCGATGCCGGGGGCGTTCTCCGCGTACACCGAGGAGGGGCCGCCGGAGAGGATGATCGCCTTGGGGTTCTTCGCCAGGATCTCCGGCACCGGCATGGTGGACGGCACGATCTCGCTGTAGATCCGCGCCTCGCGCACGCGGCGCGCGATGAGCTGGGCGTACTGGGCACCGAAGTCCACGACGAGAACGGTGTCGGGGCTCGCTGAGGTCACTGCTGCGGCCTTCCGGCGGTGGGAGGGGAGATACAGGGTGGTGGGAGGGGGGATACAGCCGAGTCTATCGGCTGCGGTGTCTCACCATGCGGGCCGCCGTTGTCCACCGGCGGGACGGCGGTGGATACTGGGGTCCATGCGCACGCAGAGCTTCCGCTTTACCTATGGCAACCGGCCCGTCCGGCTGCCATGGTCGTGCGCTTGAGCTGACTGACAAGCGACTTCCCAGGCGCCCCGGGCCGGCAGGCCCGGGGCGCGCTGTGTGTACGCCGCCGGGCGGCGGGCTCCGGGACCCGTATCCCAGGAGTGACGAGATGAACGCAACCCAGGCGAGCGACCGGACCGGGGCGCGCACCGACGAGGCGGCGACGGAGATCACCGGCGCCCGCGAGCGGATCGACGACCTCGACGGCCGGATCATCGCGCTGGTGGAGGAGCGGATGGCGGTCTCGGCCGACATCCAGCGGGCCCGCATCGCCTCCGGCGGCCGGCGGGTGAACCTCTCCCGCGAGATGGAGATCCTCGCCCGCTACCGCGACCACCTGGGCCGCCCGGGCACGACGCTGGCGATGACTCTGCTGGAACTGTGCCGCGGCCGCGTCTGACCGCGGCGGCGGGGTGCTCCGGCGCAGGGGCGGGTTCGGAGCACCGGGCCCGCCCGGAGCGCGACCGGACCCCGTCACGTGCCCGCCCCCTCACCCGGCACCCCGGGCCCCCGGCTCGACGACCACCGCCCACACCGCCTTGCCCACCCCGCCGCGCTCGGCCACGCCCCACCGCGCCGCCAGCGCCTCGACCACGACCAGGCCGAAACCGCCCGCCTCGTCCGGCACCCGTCGCACCGGCCAGACGCCGGAGGCGTCGTGCACCTCGATACGCACCCCGCGGTCCTGCCGGACGCAGCGCGTCAGGATCTCCCGCCCCGGCGGCACGCGGGCATGAACGACGGCGTTGGTCACCAGTTCCGACACCACCAGCACCGCCGGCTCCGCAATCCCAGCCATCCCCCACGCGGCCAACACCCTGCGCAACTGCGCCCGCGCCAGCCCCACGCACCGTGGATGCCGCCGCCACTGAGCTTTTTCCAACCTCAGTTTGAGCATGTGAGGTGGAGGGTGAGGGCTGCCTG
>NZ_BAAAPF010000267.1:0-9896 GCF_039531005.1 Streptomyces synnematoformans | reverse complement strand
GCGCCGGCTGCCGGTCGCGGAGCGCCGGCTCCTCGTGGGCGCGGCGCTGCTCGGCACCGCGGTCAGCGCCGCGCTGATGGTCGCCACCCACGGCGGCCGGCACCCGGTGCCCGCCGCCGCCCTGGCCGCCGGGGCGGTGGCGCTGGGCGTGTGGTGGGTGCGGCTGCCGGCCTCCCGGCCGGTGACCTCCCTCGTACGGCGGCCGGCCCTCGGGCTGCCCGCGCTGGCGCTGCTGGGCAACACCGCGCTCGTCGGGCTGACCTCGTTCTCGCTGCCCTTCTTCATCAGCGACGTGCTGGGCCGCAGCCCGGAGCTGCTCGGCACCGCGGTCGGGGTCTTCGTCGTCGTCAGCGCACTGGTCACCCCGCTGGCCGGAATGCTCGCCGACCGCTTCGACCCGCGGTCGGTGGCCGCCGCGGGCGGCGGGCTGACCGTGCTGGCCATGGTGCCGATGCTCACGCTGGACGCGGGCGCCGGGCTGCTCGACGTCACCTGGCGGCTGTGCCTGGTGGGCGCGGCCATGTCCGTGTTCAACTCCCCCAACATGACCGCGATCCTGGCCGCCGCCCCGCCGGGCCGCGCCGGCTCCGCCGGCGGCGTCACCAACCTCGCCCGCGCCCTGGGCCAGACCGCCGGCCCGGCCCTCGCCGCGTTCGGCTGGAGCGCGACCGCCGGCGGCGTGGCCGGCTTCCGCACCGGGGTAGTAGCCCTGACCGGCTGCACCCTCGCCGCCTTCCTGGCCCTGCTGGCCGCCCGCGGCACCGGCCGGCCCGGCCGGGCACCGGGCTGACGCAGACGGCGGTGGCCGGGTGCCCTGGCCGGGTGCCCGGCCGCGTTCCACCGGTCCCGCGCGGGTCAGAGCCAGCCGGCGTCGTGGGCGAGGATGGCCGCCTGCACCCGGTTCGTCACGTCGAGCTTGCCGAAGATGCTGCTGACGTGGGCCTTGACCGTCGCCTCCCGCATGCCCAGGGAACGCCCGGCTTCGGCGTTGGACATCCCGCGGGCCACCGCGACGAGCACGGCCCGCTCGCGCCCGCTGAGCACCTCCAGCCGGTGGGCCGCCGCGCCCGGGTCCCGGGCCGCGATCGCGGCGAACCGCTCCAGCAGCCGGGTGGTGACGCGCGGGGCGAGGAGCGCTTCGCCGCCGTGGACGGTGCGTACGGCGGCGATCAGCTCGCGCGGCGGCGTGTCCTTGAGGAGGAAGCCGCGGGCTCCGGCGCGCAGCGCCCGGTGGACGTACTCGTCGAGGTCGAAGGTGGTGAGCACGACGACGGCCGGGGGCCGGGGCAGGCCGGCCAGGTCGGCGGCGGCGGCGAGCCCGTCGGTCCCGGGCATGCGGATGTCCAGCAGCACCACGTCGGGGCGGAGTTCGCGGGCGAGCACGACCGCCTCGGCCCCGTCGGCCGCCTCGCCGACCACCTCGATGTCGTCGGCGGTGTCGAGGATCATCCGCAGGCCGTGCCGGACGAGTTGCTCGTCGTCGGCGATCAGCACCTTCATCGGTGTCGCTCCTCGTCCACAGCGGGGCCGCCGCCGCCCGGCTGCGCGGGGCGGTCGGCGCCCGGTTCGGCCGCCGCGGCGTGCGGCAGGGTGGCACGGACCAGCCAGCCCGCGTGCGGGTCCGGTCCGGCGGTCAGCTCACCACCCGCCAGGACGACCCGTTCGCGCAGCCCGGTCAGCCCGTACCCGCCGGAGATACGCGAGGCGGCGGCTCCGGCACCGGCGCGGGTGCCGGTGGCGGGCGGTGCCGGGCCGCTGGCCACGCGCACGGTCAGCGCCCGCGGCCTCTGGTCCAGCACGATGCGGACGTCGCCGCCCGGGGCGTGCTTGCCCGCGTTGGTCAGGGCCTCCTGGACCACCCGGTAGGCCGTACGTTCCAGAAGGGCCGGCAGCTCGGCGCCGTCGCCGGTCCGCTCGCAGGTGACGGCCATGCCCGCGGCCCGCCAGTCGGCGACGAGCCGGTCCAGGTCCGCAAGCAGCGGCTGCGGCCGGGTCGGCGCCGCCCCGGTGTCGTCCCGGTCCTCGTCGCGCAGCACCCCCAGCACCTCGCGAAGCTCGGTGAGCGCTTCGCGGCCGGTGGAGCGGATCTGCTCGGCGGACTCGGCGACCGCCGGGTCGGCGGCCGAGACCTCCAGCCCGCCGGCCTGCAGCACCATGAGGCTGACGCGGTGGGCGACCACGTCGTGCATCTCCCGCGCGATGCGGGTGCGCTCGGCGGTGGTGGCGGCTTCGGCCCGCAGCCGCTGCTCGCGCTCCAGCCGCGCGGCGCGGTCCCGGAGGGTGGCGACGAGCCGGCGGCGGGTGCCGGTCCACAGCCCGAGGGTGACCGGCAGCACGCCGGCGACCAGGCATGCCGTGAGGGTGGAGCGGGTAAAGGCGCCGCCGCCGAGGCCGAGCACGTAGACGGCGGGGGCGGCGGCGGACCAGGCCGCCAGCCGCCGGCGGTCGGTGTGCCAGGCGGCGTAGCTGTAGAGGGCGACGGCGACGGGGGCGAGGTTGGCGAACAGCAGCAGCCAGAGCATCGCGACGGCCGGCAGCAGCTGCGGCCGGGTGCGCCGGTGGAGCACCGCCCAGGCGGTCGAGCCGGGTACGACCAGGCACACCAGCACCCCCGCCGGCCAGGTGCCGACCGCGGCCAGGACGCCGTCCGGCTCGTCGGCGAGCAGGCCGGGGAAGTGCCGGAAGACCAGGCTCGGCGTCCGGCTGCGGACGAGCCCGCCGTCCCGCTCCTCCAGCCCGCCCGGCATGAGCGTGAGGAGCAGGGTGACCGGGTAGCAGAGGGCGGCCGCGGCCACGTCCGCGCCGCGGTGCCGCCGCCACCGGCGCGGCCCCGCCCCGCCGGACGACGAGGCGGGGCTGCGGTGCGGCGTCATGTTCCCGAGCGTACGGGGCAGGTCAGGCATCCCGGCGCTGGAAGGCGGCGAACGCGGCGGCGAGGACGGCGGCGGTGAAGGCGCACAGCACGCCGAAGCCGGCCCACGGGTCCAGGCCCTCCTCGCTGTGGAGCACCAGCTGCAGCCCGGCGTTGGTCGGCCAGTACGTGTCGAAGGTCTCGGCCCACGACTCGGGCAGCGCGCCGCCCAGCGACGGCACCAGCACGATGATCGCGACGAGCAGTCCCACGGCCCCCGCGGTGAACCGCGCCAGCGCGCCCACGGCCAGCGCCAGCAGCCCCAGCACCGCGCTGTACAGCCCCACGCCCAGGACCGGACGCAGCACCTCGGCGGTGTCCCAGGTCTCCGGGGCGAGGTGCGGCATGTCCTGGCCGGCGAAGACGGCCTGGCCGGCGGCGAACATGCCCACCCCGGTCACCAGGCCCGCGGCGAGCGCGACCAGGGCGAAGACGACCGCCTTGGCCGCCAGCAGCCGCCCGCGCCGGGGCACGGCGGCGAGGCTGGTGCCGATGAGGCCGGTGGCGTACTCCCCCGTCACGGTGGAGATGCCCAGCACGGCGACGGCCAGCTGGGCGAGGATCAGCCCGTACAGCGACATGGTCATCGGCGAGAAATCCGCCCGTTCCGCCGCCGACATGTCCTCCCAGACGGCGGCGTTGCCCACCGCGATGAACCCGCTCAGGACGATGCCGATCACGGCGAAGGCGAGCAGCGTGTACAGCGTCGAAGGCAGCGTGCGCAGCTTGGTCCACTCGGACCGCAGGACGTCGGCGAAGCCCGGTGCGGCGGCGGCGCGGCCGGCGCCCGCGGCCGGCGGGCCCGCCGCGTCGATGCTGACCCGGCTCATCGGGCGCCACTCCCGCTCGCCTGGAACTCCACGTACTCCTGCGTCATCTCCATGAACGCCTCCTCCAGCGACGCCGCCTGCGGGGTGAGTTCGGCCAGTACGGTGCCGCCGCCCGCGGCCAGCGCACCCACGCGTGCGCTTTCCAGGCCGGTGACCAGCAGCGCGCCGTCCTGCCGGGCAGTGACGCCGCCGCCCGCGCCGGCCAGCCGGCGGGCGAACGGCTCCGCCGCGGCCTCCTCGGCGACCCGGACCAGGACCGCGTCCGTACCGCGGCGGCTCAGAAACTCCTCCGTCGAGGAGTCCGCGATGAGCTTCCCCCGCCCGATGACCACCAGGCGGTCCGCCGTGAGCGCCATCTCGCTCAGCAGATGGCTGGAGACCAGCACGGTACGGCCCTCGTCGGCCAGCTCGCGCATCAGCGTGCGGATCCACAGCATGCCCTCGGGGTCGAGCCCGTTGACCGGCTCGTCCAGCATCAGCACCGGCGGGTCCCCGAGCAGCGCGGTCGCGATGCCCAGCCGCTGCGCCATACCGAGCGAGAAGGCCCCGGCCCGCCGCCGCGCCGCGTCGGCCATCCCGACCAGCTCCAGCACCTGGCCGACCCGGCGGCGGCCGATGCGGTTGCTCTGCGCCACGGCCAGCAGGTGGTGGTACGCCGTCCGCCGCCGGTGCACCCCCTTCGCGTCCAGCAGCGCGCCCACCTCGTGCAGCGGCGCACGCAGGCCGTCGTAGCGCTGCCCGCGCACGGTGACGGTGCCGCCGGTGGGCCGGTGCAGGCCGAGGACCATCCGCATAGTCGTGGTCTTCCCCGCCCCGTTCGGCCCCAGAAAGCCGGTCACGTGCCCGGGTTCGACGGTGAAGCTCAGCTCGTCGACGACCCGCCGGCCGCCGAACTCCTTGGTGAGGCCCCGTGCCTCGATCACAGTGCTGTCCCTCCGGGTCGACGCGCCCCGTCTCGGTGCCGACCGGGCTGGTGTGACCACGCTAGGAAGCCGCCGGGTGCCGCCGCGTCACCCCGCGCACCGAGATCGCCCACCGCCGCACGGCCGAAGCCGCCGGGATGTCCCCGCCCTTCGTCGGCCCGTCCGCCGCGACTTTCGTCGGGGCCCCGCGCTCCGCGGCTCCCGCACCGACGAAAGTCGCGGCGGCCCCCGGAACGAAAGTACGGACCCGATCCCCCTACCGGCCGGACGGTGGGGCGTGATCTCGCCGCGCGGGGTGACGCGGTGCTGCACGGGTGGTTTCTAACGTGGCCGCATGATCTACGACGCCGATGCGCAGGTGCCCGCCGACGGTGTCACCGGGTGGGCCGCGGACCTGATGGAGTCGCTCGGCGCCGTCGGCGCCGGTGTCGCCATCGCGCTGGAGAACCTCTTCCCGCCGCTGCCCAGCGAGGTGATCCTGCCGCTCGCCGGCTTCAGCGCGAGCCAGGGCGGGATGAGCCTGTCCGGCGCGCTGGCGGCGACGACCGCGGGGTCCGTCGTCGGTGCGGCGGTCCTCTACGCGGTCGGCGCCCTGCTGGGCCGCGACCGTACGGTGGCGCTCGCCGCGCGGGTGCCGCTGCTGAGGCCGGCGGACATCGAGAAGGCGGAGGCGTGGTTCGCCCGGCACGGCGGCAAGGCGGTGTTCTTCGGCCGGATGGTGCCCGTCGTCCGCAGCATGATCTCGGTGCCGGCGGGCGTGGAACGCATGCGGCCGGCCGTCTTCCTCGCCCTGACCACCGCCGGCAGCGCCCTGTGGAACAGCGCCTTCGTCCTCGCGGGCTACGCGCTCGGCACCCGCTGGCACGACGTGGCCGACGGCGTCGGCGTCTACTCCAAGGCGGTGCTGGCCGCCGCCGCGCTCGCCGTCGTCCCCTTCGTCGCCCGCCGGCTGCTGCGACGGGGCCGGGGCCGCCGGGGCTCGGGGGACTGAACGTAAGCCCGCTCACATACGCGTGCCCCCGCCCGCTCCTACCGTCGAGACGGAATCCGGCACAGCCGACGAGAAGGAGCTGGTCATCATGGCTACCACGCTGCCGGTCTCCCCGAGAGTCGCGGTGATCCCCCTGCACGCGGCCATGGGCGCCGCGGCGGGTGTCGTCGGCGGCATCGGCATGGGCATCTGGATGTCCGTCTCCAAGCCGATGGCGGACACCGCCATGATCAGGATGGTGGCCGGGCTGCTGGGCTCCAGCAGCGCGGGCGCCGGCTGGTTCATCCACCTGGCCATCGCGGTGACCGCCGGCCTCGGCTTCGGGGTCCTGTTCGGCCACTACGCCAGGGGCCTGGCGCCGGGCGCGGTCCTCGGACTGGGCTACGGGGCGCTGTGGTGGGTGCTCGGCGGACTCTGGATCATGCCCGCCAACATGGGCATGCCCGTCTTCGACTGGAATGCGGTCACCCGTTCCAGCCTCGGCGCACACCTGGTATTCGGCCTGCTCGCCGGACTGGCCTACGCCTGCATCGCACAGGTGTGGCGCGTCCCCCGCACGAAGGAAGCGGACAGCCCGGCGAGAGCCGAACACACCGCCTCGGCCGGACGATGACCGGGACAGCGGGTGCGCCCCCGCACGGCTGCGGCACCCACCATCCGGGTGGTGCCGCGGCCGAAGCTGCCCCCGACGCAGACCCGGCGGCCTACTGTCTGACCCGGAGGACCGACGCGCTGGCCGCCCCGGCCTGGGGGGCCGCACCCCCGCCCTGGGCCCCCGGGCGACGCGAGGAGACCATCCGCATGATCGACGACGAGCCGCCCGGCCGCACCTGGTGCATGGTCGAGGTCGACATCTTCCGCGACCTCTCGGAGGCGGAGATGGACGCCGTCGGGGCCGCGGCGCCCATGAGGACGTACGCCGCGGGCGAGATGCTCCACTCGCCGTCCCAGCCCTGCGAGGTACTGTTCATCCTCAAGCGCGGGCGCGTACGCATCTTCCGCGTGTCCGCCGACGGACGCGTCCTCACCACAGCCATCATCAGCCCCGGCACGATCTTCGGGGAGATGACGCTGCTCGGCCAGCGCATGTACGGCAACTTCGCCGAGGCGCTGGACGACGTCACTGTGTGCGTGATGAGCCACGCCGACGTACGCACGTTCCTGCTCGCCGACCCCCGGATCGCGGCCCGCATCACGGAGATCCTCGGCCGCCGCCTCGCCGACCTCGAACAGCGCCTGTCCGACAGCGTCTTCAAGTCCGTCCCGCAGCGCCTCGCCACCACCCTGGTCACCCTGAGCAGCAGTACGGACGGCGCGAACACCCGGATCCTGCCCGGCACCCGCCACCCGCAGATCACCCTCACCCACGAACAGCTCGCCGCCCTCGCCGGCACCTCCCGGGAGACCACCACCAAGGTGCTGCACGAGTTCGCCGACCGCGGTCTGCTCCGCCTCGCGCGGGGCCGCATCACCGTGCTCGAACCGGACCGCCTGGTCGACGAATCCGGGTGAACGCGCCCCGCGAGCGCGCGGGGGTCACGGTCGGGCGCTGTCCGTTTCCGGTTCCGGCTGCTGCTCCGGCTCCGGCTGCTGCTCCGGCTGCTGCTGGCGTGGTACGTCGGAGGGCTTCGGCTTGTCCGTTCCGTCCCCTTCCGACATGCCGACGAGGTCCCCGACGTCGAACACGCGGGCAATCGGCACGTCCGTGCTGGAGTGGGCGACGATCGAGAACGCGATGCAGACCGCGATCAGCGTGAAGGCCTCGTCGCCCTCCGGGATCTGCGCCTGCAGCACCAGCAGCCCGTAGACCACCGACGCGAAGCCCTTCGGCCCGAACCAGGCCGCGGTCAGCCGCTCCCGCCGTTCGAAGCGGGTCCCGATCAGCGACAGCAGCAGCGACGCCGGGCGGACCAGCACGATCACCAGCACGGCCGCCACGTACCCGCCGAACGACAGGTCGCCGAACAGCTCCGGCGTCAGCAGCGCCCCGAACACCAGCAGCGCGGCGAACTTCGCCAGCTCCGCCAGCGACTCCCCCAGCGGCTCGAACGCGCCCTTGGCCTCCGGCGAGAGGGACGCGAGGACCGCGCCGGCGGAGAACGCCGCCAGGTAGGGGTTGGCGTGGGTCAGGTGGCAGACCGCGTACAGGATGACGCCCACGGCCAGCGGCAGCAGCGGCTGCAGCTTGGGCTCCGCGCCCAGCAGCCGGAAGCGCACCAGCCAGTTCACCACCGCCGGGGCGGCGATCCCCAGCGCGAGGCCGAGGACCAGCTCCAGGCCGATCTTGCCGAGGTCCGCCTCGGCCTCGTGCCCGGTCGGCGCGGCGGAGGCGATCAGGATGAGCACCACGGGCAGCGCGAGGCCGTCGTTGATGCCGCTCTCGACGTTCAGCAGCTGGCGCAGCCGCGCCGGCACCTCCTTGCGGCCGACGATCGCCGACGCGAACACCGGGTCGGTCGGCGCCAGCACCGCGCCCACCAGGAAGGACGTCGTCCAGTCCAGCCCCGCCGCGAAGTGCGCCAGCAGCGACGTGCCGACGAAGGCCAGCGGCATGCCGAGGGCCAGGGCGCGGGCGGGGTTCCGCCAGGCGCGGCGCAGCGCGGGGAACGAGACGTGCATGCCGTCGGTGAACAGCACGGCGAACAGGGCGAGATCGGCGGTGATCTCGACGATGTCGCTCTCCGGCCTGATGTGGATGAGGCCCAGGAAGCCGTCGCTGACCAGAGCGCCGCCGACCAGGAACAGCAGCGACGTGGAGAGCACGGAGCGGGCGGCCAGGCCCGACAGCAGCACCGCCACCAGCAGCGCGACTCCGAAGACCGCGATCAGTACCACGACAGAAACCCCCGACCAGCGAAAAGCCCGATCCCCTGCTCTCCGACCCGGCTCCCCAGCACACCGTCCGGGAACCCTATCCCATGCCTGCGCGCGCCTTACAGCCTCGGCCGCCGGCCACCGGGTTTCGCCGGACCGGGGCACGAACCGCGCGCCGGACGGCTCCGCGGCCCATACTGGTCTTCCGATGAAGAAAGCATCCGCGCCCCGGCGCCATCTCCCCACCAGTCCCTTCGAGGCACCCGCCGCCCCCGCGGCCAAGAGCTTCGCCCCCGGCGACCGGGTCACACACGACCGGTACGGCCTGGGTACGGTCCTCTCCGCCGAGGACGGCGTCGCGATGCACGTCGACTTCGGCTCCCGCCACGTCCGGGTCACCGCTCCCTACGACCACATGGAAAAGCTCTGACGACGCACCCGTGAGCCACGCGCCGGGGGCACTCCGCCCCCGCGCGGCGGTTCCGCGCCGGATGCCGCCGGTCGAAAATGCCGTCAGTCGACACGCCGTCAGTCGAACGCGCGCTGCAGCAGCCGTGCGATCCCCCTGACGCCGCGCCCGAGCCAGCCGACCACCCCCGTCGCCACGCCCGTGTCGACGGCGGTCACGGCCACGTCCGTACGGTCGACGCCGGCACGGCACCGCGGACAGGAACGGGGCCACCGGCGCTTGCGTATGCCGCACTTCTTGCACGTTGCCATGCTCCGCATTCTGCCCTGCCGGGCCGCCCCTCTCCGCCGCCGGGCGGTACGTCGTACGGGGTCCGCCCCGCGGCGCGTCGTACGGGACCGGCGTCAGCGCGGCGGCGCGGCCGTCGAGCCCCGCGGCGGGAGCCGGGCCGGCTCCTCCTCCGCGTCGCCGACGGGCTCGCCGGAGATCACGGCGAGCAGCGCCGCCACCGCGCGGGCGCCGTACGCGGCGACGTCCCGGGTCACCGCCGGCAGCGCGGGGCGTACGACCCGGGTGAGCGGCGAGTCGTCCCAGGCCACGACCGAGAGGTCGGCCGGGATGTCGAGCCGCAGTTCGTGGGCGACGGACAGGGCGGCGACGGCCATGATGTCGTTGTCGAAGACCAGCGCCGTGGGCCGCCGCGGGTCGATGAGCAGGCGGCGGGCAGGCCGAGCGCCGCCAGCGCCGGCACGCGCGCGTCCGCGGCGTGCAGGTCGACCAGGAGCACGCCGTCGACGCGGCGCTCGCCCCACCAGCGTTCGTACGCCTCGACCTCCCGCTCCGGCCCGTCGACCAGCTGCAGCATCAGCGCGTACGACCGCTCCGCCAGGGCGCTTTCCACGCCGCTGACCAGCTCCATGAAGAAGGGCTCGACGCCGAGGACCTGCGCCTCGGCGCTGGGCGCGCGCGGCCGGGCCGGGACGGCCGCCGCGGCGGCGGGGAGCTCGTGGCCGCGTTG
>NZ_BAAAPF010000266.1:0-9917 GCF_039531005.1 Streptomyces synnematoformans | reverse complement strand
CAGCGGGAGCGAGCGAGCGCGCCCCGCGCCCGGTGCGGGGAACGAGGGGGACGGCCAGCTCCGCCGTGCCCTCGGCCGGCGGCGAGCACGTCGCGCCGCCGGCGCACCCGCCGCCCCCGGCCCGTACGAAACGCACCTCCCCGCCGTCCCGCCGCAGCCGCCGCAGCCGCGCCGCGCCCTCCGCCGACGCGGAGAACGCGCCGCCGAACGCCTCGGCGAGCGCGGCGTCCAACTCCCGGAACTCCTCGTCCGTACAGGGAACCTCCACCCGCGGGCCGTCACCACCGGGCAGCCGGCCGGCGAACGAGTCCGGGGTGCAGACGAGATACTCGTGCACCGCCTCCGTCCCGAACCCCGCCGCCCGCAGCACCCCCGCCACCCCGGGCGCCGCCTCCGGCGCGAACTCCAGCCGCGGCAGCAGCCCCCGCTCCCGGAAGGCACCGACCAGCGCGGCGACGTCGCCGCCCGTGGGAGCGGCGCCGGGCAGCGGGGTCGCGTAGTTGAGGTACGGGCTGTCGGTGCCGGGGGAGAAGCCGGCGACGAAGCCGCCGGTCTCGACCACGTCGGGGCGGCGCCGGAGGTGGGCGACGGCGAAGTCCTGAACCCGGTTGTCCATGGAATGTGCCACGGTGATGTCGACCTCACGAAGTCTCTGGAAAGCGCAGACAGGAGAGAGCGCCCACGCGGCACAGCGCGCGCGGGCATCGTGGGGCCGCCGTAAGGGACGGGCGTGTCCGCTACGTAAGCGGGCCGGTCACCCGGGGCCGACGGCGGCCGCTGACGGACGCCGGAGTCAAAGGCTTCGTTCCTCACCGTGAGTACGCCGGAGGGATCGCCGGCAAGTGCGTTCTACAGGCCCGCAGAACGCCGCCAACCTCTCACGCCCACCGCCCCCGTGCAACGCGATTCCCCGCCGCGCGCGCCGATCACCCGAACCTCGCCCGCCCGGCGCCGCTTCCGGCGGCGTCCGCTCACACGGCGGCGCGCCCCCGGCGGTGCTGGGCGCGCAGGGCGGCCAGTCTCCGGTGGTCGCGGGCCGGGGAGTCGCTCTCGTCCAGGGCGAGGAGCGACAGGAGTTGCACGGGACGTCCCGACGACGCGGCGGCCTCCAGCTTGTGATGGCCGTCGAGAAGGAAGTGCGTGAGCCCCCAGTGCTCGTAGTAGTCGGCCGACCGGTCGTCCATCGCCGGCTGGCACAGGTCCAGGGTCGAGACAGCCACCGCCGTCGGCACCGCCCCCCGCCGCATCTGCCCGGCGTACTCCTCGACCCGGTCGCGCTCGTTCCAGGTCGGCGGGACCATCGGCACCACGAACTCGTAGAGGTGCGCCTCGTCGCCGACCGCGGTCTCGAACGTGCGGTAGTACGGGGTGTGCGGGTACTCCGGCAGGCCCCAGAACCCGTCGATGCCCCAGGTGGCCACCTGCTCGTGGCTGAAGTAGTCGCCCTCCTGCCCCGGGACGGTCAGCCTCGGCTCGATCCGGAGGAGGAGGGGCAGATAGTCGCCCTCCGGAAGCAGCGCGGCGAACGCCTCCACGACGGCGCCGTCCGGTTCGGTGAGCCGAAGGGCGAGGCGTTCTCGCACGTGGTCCAACGACAGCGTCTGATTGGCGCCCTCAAGTCGCCTGAACAGAAACGGGCAGGTCCCGCACCAGAAGCTGCGCTCGAACGCAGGCTCGTCGTCGACAACGACCAGCCTGCGGCCGGCCCACGCCCCCGGCGCCTTCGCCCCCTCCGCAAACCGGAGCCTCGCCCGGGACTCAGGAACCCCGAGCCTCCGCGCCTCACCGACCAGCACCCTCACCCGCACGACCGTACGAGACACCACCGCCGCCTGGCACGCCGTTTCCCGGTGCCGGTCACAGCCGACTCGGCAGGCACCACGCCGCACTCGTGTGCGCGGTCACCACGGCCCACACACGCACCGATCCCATCGCGCTCCAGCCCTCACCCGGCCAACGCCTTACGCACCCGCGCCCGCCCCAGCGCCACTGCGACCCCGCGGGCCGGACCATCGATCTGCGGGCCTCGTACGACCACGGAGTGCGCCCTACGGGGTCCCCGCCGTGTTCGGCGTGGTGACCCGGTCCGCGGGCCGCGGAAGACCACGCGGGGCCCGGCCCGTACGTCACCCGGACCGCGGTGGTCCGCCCGCCGGAAGCCGTTCCACGACGCGGAACCGCTCCGCGACTACCAAGGTGTCGTCATCGACGGTGAACCCGGGGTCCCCGAGGATCTCCCGAACGGCCGCGCTGTGCCAGAACGCCTCGTGCCCTTCCCGCCACGCGGCGACGCTCTCGTGCCCCTCGCCCTCGTCCACCGCGTGCCGCACGTCGACCTCCCGCAGCGGCAGCACCCGCACAGCCGTGGTCTCGACGACGGCCACCCGCCGCCCTTGCGAGTCCAGCAGCGCCGCCCGGTCCCCCACCTCCGGCAACGCCTCCCCCTCGGCCTCGTACGCCGCAAGCAACCCCGTCGTCGCCGTCTTCGCCCCGGACAGCACCGCGGCAACGAGCCTGTCGCGCAACGTCCCGGGAAAGGCCAACTCGTAAGGAGGCAACTGCTCCACGGCTTCCGACATACCCCTAGGCTACGGATCGGCCGGGAGCGGACGCGGGCCCGTGCCCCTGCGGGGTCACAGGTAGTCGAAGTAGCGAATCCACCAGCTGGGCCGCGTGGTTCCCCCGCCGTACGAGTACGGGATCTTGTCGGCCGGCGCGCGCTGTCCCAGGCCCGCCGGCTGGGATGGTCGGCGGCTGGAGCGGCGGGTACGACGACGCCGAAACGGAAGGGGCTCGTTTCGGCGGGCGGTCGCGCGGGCTGGTCCTTCTTGGCTCGGCGGAGGTGATCAGGACGCGGCTTCGCCGTGGCGGGGGATGAGATCGGCCAGTTGCTGTGCGGTCGCGGTCGGGTGGGCGGTGTGGATGAGTTCCGTGCGGTGCACCAGGCGGGGTTCCTCGACCGGGACGGCCGTGATGCCGGGGAACGTGGCCGCCAGGGGCAGGGGGAGGGCGGTGAGGCCGAGGTCGGCGGCGGTGAGGGAGGCGAGGCCGTGCAGATCGGTTCCTCGGTGGCGGATGCGGGGGCGGAATCCGTCGGTACGGCAGACGGCGCGCAGCCGGTCCAGGGGGACGGCGGTGTCGGGGGCGTCGATCCACCGGGCCTGCGTCAGGTCGGTGAGCCGGACCGAGCGGCGCCGCGCCAGGGGATGGCCGGCGGGGAAGAGCACGGCCAGCGGCTGCTCGGCTGCCGCGCGCGTGGTCGTTGGGCCCAGATCGGGCAGGGGAAGCGGGTCACTGGGCGCGGCGACGCCGTCGACGAGGCCGAGGTCGGCGCGGGCGGTGAGGACGTCTTCGAGCACCGATTCCCTGGCCAGGAGCCGTACTTCGGCGTCCAGGAGGCGGGTGGCCGTGTGCAGCTGGGCGAGGGCCTGCGCGACGGCGGGGGTGAGGGCGGCGGGCGAGCAGGCGAGGGTCAGCCGGGCGGGCCGGGCGTCGGGCAGGCGGGCGATGTCGGCGCGGGCGGCATCGAGTCGCAGGAGCAGGGCGGGGGCGTGCTCCATCAGCCGCGTACCGGCCGGTGTGGGGGCGACGGGACGGCGTTCGAGCAGTCTGGCGCCCAGGTCGGCTTCGAGTGCGGCGATGTGCTGGGAGACCGCGGACTGGGTGTAGCCCAGGGCCGATGCGGCCCGGGAGAAGGAGCGGTGCTCTAGAACCGCGACGAAGGTGCGCAGCAGATGCGTGTCCATGGACATCAGCATCACTTATGCGGAGTGCAGGAATCATCGTTGGACGTGATACGGGCCGGTCAGCAGGATGGACGGCATGAACTCCACGGCACGCATCGCGCTGGTCGGCGACCGCTCCGACGCCGTTCGCTCCCATGCCCGTGTCCCCGGCCTGCTGGAGGCCCTGCGCGTCCGGGAGGGGTGGGACCTGGACGCCTACTGGGTCGCCACGGAGGACGCCGACGCGACGACGCTGGGCGGCTTCGACGCGGCGTGGGTCCTGCCGGGGAGCCCGTATCGCAGCGAGGCCGGGGTCCTGGCCGCGATCCGCACGGTGCGCGAGAACGGCATCCCCTTCCTGGGGACCTGCGGCGGCTTTCAGCACGCCCTCCTTGAGTTCGCGCGCTCTGTCTGCGGCCTGGACCGCGCCGCCCACGCCGAGAACACCCCGGAGGCCCCGGACGAGGACGCCGTGATCGTGCCGCTGGCCTGCTCGCTCGTCGGCCACGAGGGCGTCATCCGCATCGCGCCAGGCTCGCTGGCCTCCGACCTGATCGGAGCCGACCGCGCCCGGGCGCGCTACCACTGCGACTACGCGCCCAACCCCCGCCACCTGGACACCCTGCGCGCCCACGGGCTGGCCTTCACCGGCACCGACGAGTCCGGCGAGGTCCGCATCGCCGAACTGCCCGGCCACCCCTTCTTCCTGGCCACGCTCTTCCAGCCCGAACTCGACGGCGACGGCACCCGGGCCCATCCACTGATCACCGGCCTGGCCGGGGCCGCCGTCGACCACGCCCGCGCTCGATGAGCCGGGCCCCCACCCCAGCCTGGACGGGTTCCCTGACCTGCTCGGAAGAGAACCGCCGACCCCAAGCGCGCGCAGGCCCCGACCACCGGTAGCGGCGGTCGGGGCCTGGGCGTGCCGGTGGTTCAGTCCGCGACGGGGAGATAGACGCGGTTGCCCGCGGCGGCGAACTCCCTTGACTTCTCCGCCATGCCCGCCTCGATCTCCTCCTCCGTCGCGCCGTGGGCGCGGCGGATGTCGTGGGAGATCTTCATCGAGCAGAACTTCGGTCCGCACATCGAGCAGAAGTGCGCCGTCTTCGCCGGCTCCGCCGGCAGCGTCTCGTCGTGGAACTCGCGCGCCGTGTCCGGGTCCAGGGCCAGGTTGAACTGGTCCTCCCAGCGGAACTCGAAGCGGGCGTCCGACAGGGCGTCGTCCCACTCCTGGGCGCCGGGGTGGCCCTTCGCGAGGTCCGCGGCGTGGGCGGCGATCTTGTAGGTGATGACGCCGGTCTTGACGTCGTCGCGGTCGGGCAGGCCCAGGTGTTCCTTCGGGGTGACGTAGCAGAGCATCGCCGTGCCCCACCAGGCGATCATCGCGGCGCCGATGCCGGAGGTGATGTGGTCGTAGGCGGGCGCGATGTCCGTGGCCAGGGGACCCAGGGTGTAGAACGGAGCCTCTTCGCAGATCTCCTGCTGCAGGTCCACGTTCTCCTTGATCTTGTGCATCGGTACGTGGCCCGGGCCCTCGATCATCGTCTGCACGCCGTGGGACTTCGCGATCCGGTTCAGCTCGCCGAGCGTGCGCAGCTCGGCGAACTGGGCCTCGTCGTTGGCGTCGGCGATCGAGCCGGGGCGCAGCCCGTCGCCGAGGGAGAAGGTCACGTCGTACGCGGCGAGGATCTCGCACAGCTCGTCGAAGTGGGTGTAGAGGAACGACTCCCGGTGGTGGGCCAGGCACCAGGCGGCCATGATCGAGCCGCCCCGGGAGACGATGCCCGTCTTGCGGCGGGCGGTGAGCGGGACGTAGCTCAGCAGGACGCCGGCGTGGACCGTCATGTAGTCGACGCCCTGTTCGCACTGCTCGATGACGGTGTCCCGGTAGACGTCCCAGCTCAGCTCCTCCGCGCGGCCGTCGACCTTCTCCAGCGCCTGGTAGAGCGGCACGGTGCCGATGGGGACGGGGGAGTTGCGCAGGATCCACTCGCGGGTGGTGTGGATGTTGCGGCCGGTGGACAGGTCCATGACGGTGTCGGCGCCCCAGCGGGTGGCCCACGTCATCTTCTCGACCTCCTCCTCGATGGAGGAGGTGACCGCGGAGTTGCCGATGTTGGCGTTGACCTTCACCAGGAAGTTCTTCCCGATGATCATCGGCTCGGACTCGGGGTGGTTGACGTTCGCGGGGAGTACGGCGCGGCCGGCCGCGATCTCGTCGCGGACGAAGGCGGGCTCGACGCGCTCGCGCAGCGCGACGAACTCCATCTCCGCCGTGATCTCCCCGCGTCTGGCGTACGCCAGTTGGGTGACGGCCGGTCCGCGGCCGCGCCGGGGCTGGCGCGGGCGGCCGGGGAAGACGGCGTCGAGGTTGCGCAGGCCGCCGCGGGGGGCGGTGTGTTTGAGGCCGTCGTCCTCGGGGCGGGGCGGGCGCCCCGCGTACTCCTCGGTGTCGCCTCGGGCGACGATCCAGGGGTCGCGCAGCGGGGTGAGCCCGCGGCGCACGTCGGTGTCGATGGTCGGGTCGGTGTACGGCCCGGACGTGTCGTACAGCGTCACGTCCCGGCCGTTCGTGAGGTGCACGCGCCGCACCGGGACCCGGATGTCGGGCCGTACGGGGTGTGCGAGGTGGTCCTTGTGCCAGCCGACCGCGCTGGATTCCTCGGTGGCGGGCGTACGTGCATCCGAAACGGTCATGGAGACCCACTCCCTACGCCGGCATTACCCGGTAACAGGTTCGGCGGTCGGCGCAGCCGCGGTCCGGATACGGATCCGTCAGCGCCCTCTCAGCCCGGTGCTCCGAGCTCCCGCGGTGTGCAGTTCGCCGACCACGCTAACCGCTGCACGTCCCTGTGCGGAAGAGGGCCCCGGGGCCGCCCTGCGATGATCTGGCCGTGACACATTCGCAGGACGGCAACCACGGGCACGGGCACGAGCACCCCCACGGGCACGACCACGGCCCCGACCAGGGGCACGAGCACGGGTATGGCCAGGGGCACGGCCACGCGCACCTGCACGACCACGGCGCCCCCGTGCCGCCCGCCTCGCACCGGCTGCGTACGGTGATCGCCGCGGTGCTCGTCCCGTTCGCGCTCGCCGTGCTCGCCGGGCTGATCGCGCTGTGGCCGGGCGACGAGCCGGCGGGCGAGCGCAGCGGCATCGGCTTCGACCAGGAGCGGCAGCGGGCGAAGGTCACGAAGGTCGAGCAGGTCAAGTGCGCGGACGTGGGCGCGCAGATCCAGGAGCAGGGGCCGCCGGGCGGCGGGGGCGACGAGCCGCGGCCCGACGAGGACGCGGTGTGCGAACAGGCGACGATCGAGGTGACGTCGGGCAAGCACGCCGGGCGTACGTTCACGGAGGTCGTCGCGCCCGACGCGTCCCGGCGGTACGACGTCGGGCAGGAACTCGTCGTCTCCTACGCGCCGAAGGCGCCGCGCGAGCTGCAGTACTCCGTCTCCGACGTGGTACGCACCGTGCCGATGACGGCGCTGGCGCTGGTGTTCGCGGTCGCGGTGGTCGTCGTCGGGCGGCTGCGCGGGCTGGCGGCGCTCGCGGCGCTGGCGGTGAGCTTCGCGATCCTGATCCTGTTCATCCTGCCGGCGATCCTCGACGGGTCGAATCCGCTGGTGGTGGCGGTGGTCGGCGGCAGCGCCATCATGCTGTTCGCGCTCTACCTGTGCCACGGGTTCAACGCCCGTACGTCCGTGGCGGCGCTCGGCACGCTCGCGTCGCTGCTGCTGATCGGGCTGCTGGGCTCGCTGTTCATCGGCTGGTCGGAACTGACCGGGGACACCGACGACTTCACGGGGCTCATCCACACCCAGTACCCGGACATCGACATGAGCGGGCTGCTGCTGGCGGGGGTGCTGATCGGGTCGCTCGGGGTGCTCGACGACGTGACGGTGACGCAGGCGTCGGCGGTGTGGGAGCTGCGGCAGGCGGACCCGTCAGCGCCGTGGCGGAAGCTGTACGCGTCCGCGATGCGGATCGGCCGGGATCACATCGCGTCGGTGGTGAACACGCTGGTCCTCGCGTACGCGGGCGCGGCGCTGCCGTTGCTGCTGCTGTTCACGATCGCCGACCAGGGGATCGGCACGGTGGCGACGAGCGAGTTCGTCGCCGAGGAGATCGTACGGACCCTCGTGGGCAGCATCGGGCTCGTCGCCTCGGTGCCGCTGACGACGGGGCTCGCGGCGCTCGTCGTCTCGGCCGACCGCCACCCGGGGGCGGGGACAGGCCAGGGCTCTGGAGCAGGCCGGGGCTCGGGAGCGGGTCCGGGCCGGGGCCGCCCGGGGGCGGAAGGCTGGGCGGGCACGGGCTCCGGCGCTGCCGCGGCTCCCCCCGAGGGCCGCTCCCGCCGCCGGGGCGGCGGCGGCCGGCGGCGCCGGAGGTAGCGCCGGAGGCGGGGACGCGGCCGGCTACCTGCCGCTCCCCGACGACGATGTGCTCATGAACTGCCGCACCAGGAAGATCGCACCCGCGATCAGCGCCGCGGCCAGCAGCACCTTGAACAGCAGGCCGATGATGAACCCGACCAGCGCCATGATCAGGCCGCCGAAGACCACCAGCACGATCGCCGGGATCAGCACCCACGTCACCCACCACGGCAGTCCCGCGGTGATCTCTTTCACGGACACGGTCATTCCTCCTCGGGTACGCCGGGGTTGTCCCGGTGCCTTCGATGCTAGGCCGCCGCAGGGGCGGACGGGAGTGCCCCCGGCCCCGGTCCACCCCGGAACCGACCCTGAGTCACCCCTGAGGGACTGATTCACGCCTCGGGTGGAGAGAAGACCACCAGGACGCGTAGATCCTCGGTGATGTGGTGGAAACGATGCGGGACACCCGCCGGCACGTAGACGACGCACCCCCTGCCGACCTGCGTGGTCTCGTCGCCGACGGTGACGGAGCCGCGACCGCTCATGATCACGTAGACCTCGTCCTGGCGATGCGGCTGCTGCGGGTCGGGGGTGCCCGCGTCCAGCGCGTACAAGCCGACCGACATGTTCCGCGCGCGCAGGAACTGGAGGTACGCACCGTCGTTCGCGCGGCGCTCAGCCTCCAGATCGTCCAGCCGGAATGCCTTCATCGTGCTCCGTCCTCCGCGTCCATGGTGCTCCCGACTACCTCTGGAACGATCTCTCCATGAAGACCTTCATCATCAAGACCCTGGCCAACGCCGCAGCCCTCGCGGTCGCTGTGTGGCTGATCCCCGACATCGGGCTGACCGGTGACGACAACGCCGACAAGGCCGTCACGCTGCTGCTGGTCGCGTTGATCTTCGGCGTCGTGAACTTCGTCGTCAAGCCTCTCGTGCAACTGCTGTCGCTGCCGTTGCTGCTGCTGACCCTCGGGCTGTTCACGCTCGTGATCAACGCGCTGATGCTGATGCTCACCTCCTGGATCGCGGACGAGGCGGATCTGAGCTTCCACGTGGACGGGTTCTGGACGGCGGTGCTCGGCGGGCTGGTGATCAGCATCGTCTCGTGGGCGACGAGCATGGTCCTCGACCGGGACTGAGCCGGGGCCGGAGGGCGTGCGCACGGCATCCGCGGGGCATTCGCCGGCCACCGGCACCGGGCGCAGGCGGCCGGGCTGAGGCAGGATGGAGCGCATGCGAACGAGCGAACGCCCCGACCCCGCGCCTTTCCGCGTCTGCTTCGTCTGCACCGGCAACATCTGCCGCTCGCCGATGGCCGAGGCCGTCTTCCGCGCCCGGGTCGCGGAGGCGGGGCTCGACGTCGAGATCGAGGTGGACAGCGCCGGCACCGACGGCTGGCACGTCGGCGAGGCCGCCGACCCGCGCGCCGCCGCCGTGCTCTCGCGGCACGGCTACGAGCTGAAGCACACCGCCCGGCAGTTCACGCCCGACTGGTTCGCCGAACGCGACCTCGTCCTCGGCCTGGACAGCGGGCACGTGCGCCGGCTGCTCAAGATCGCACCGACGCCCATCGACGCCGAGAAGGTACGGCTGCTGCTCTCCTTCGCGCCGGACCTGGACCTGACCGACGTCGAGGACCCGTACTACGGCGGCGCCCGGGGCTTCGAGGAGGCTCTGGAGCTGATCGAGGCCGCCGCCGCGGGGCTGCTGCAGGCCGTACGCGACGAACTCGCCGCCCGCCCGTGACTTGCCCGGCCGCCGCGCGGCCGGGGCCAGGGGGGCCCGGCGCCGACGGTCCCGGCGGCTCCCGCGGC
>NZ_BAAAPF010000265.1:0-9931 GCF_039531005.1 Streptomyces synnematoformans | reverse complement strand
GCAGCAGGACTCGCCCTGCCAGGCGTTGCGGCCCTCCCGGACGGCGACGGCGGCGCTGACCAGGGCGGCGATCGGGTCGGCGAAGGCCCAGCCGAGGGTCGCGTTGAGGACGAGCCCCACCAGCAGGACGGCCGACAGGTACGTGCACAGCAGGGTCTGCTTGGAGTCGGCCACGGCGCTGGCGGAGCCGAGTTCGCGGCCCGCGCGGCGCTGCGCCGCGGAGAGGAACGGCATGATCGCCAGCGACAGCGCGGCCAGCACGATGCCGGGCACGGACGGCTCCGCCTCGGCCCCGCCGGCCAGGGCGCGTACGGCGTCGGCCGCGACGTAGGCGGCGAGCGCGAAGAACGACACCGCGATGATCCGCAGCGTCCGCCCCTCCCGGGCCTGCCGGGCGGCGGGGTCGGCCGCGGAGAACTGCCAGGCGAGGGCGGCGGCGGAGGAGACCTCGACGACGGAGTCCAGCCCGAAGCCGATCAGCGCGCCGGAGGAGGCGAGGACCCCGGCGGTGAGCGCGACGGCCGCCTCGACGGCGTTGTACGCGACCGTCGCCGCGACCAGCCACCGTATCCGGCGGGTGAGCAGGGCCGCGCGGACCGGCCCCGGTCCACCGCCGGCGCCGGTTCCGCCGGCTCCGCTGCCTTTGCCGACGCCTGTGCCTGTGCCTATGTCTGTGCCGGCGCTCGCGCCGGTCCCGGTCCCGGCCGCCATGTCAGCAGCAGCCCTCGGCCTCGGCGTCCGGGCAGGTCCGGTCGGTCGCCACGGCGATGACGGCGGCGCGCAGGTCGTCCAGCGCGTGTGCCAGGCGGTGGTCGGCGAGCTCGTACCGCATGCGCCGCCCGTCGGGCGAGGTGACGACGAGCCCGCAGTCGCGCAGGCACGCCAGGTGGTTGGAGAGCCGGGTGCGGGAGATGCCCAGCGTCTCGGCCAACTCGGCGGGGTAGGCGGGGGCTTCGCGCAGGGCGAGCAGGACGCGGCAGCGGATGGGGTCGGCGAGGGCGTGCCCGAAGCGGGCCAGTACGTCGATGTCCGTGGCGGTGGTCAGCACCCCCAGGACGATACACGAAACCCTGGATTCAGAAAATACTGAACTATAAGTCCGAACGGCCGCCCCCACCGCACGACTCGGGGGTACGCGTCAGACCACCGCCGCGCCCGCCGTGAAGGCGACGAGGACCCCCACCGGGTGGAACGACGCGCGGTTGAACGCGGCGAGGGCCGTGGCGCCGTCGGGGTGGCGGAGGAGGCGGGCGGCGGGGGCGAGGGCGGTGGGGATCGCGGTGAGGGCCGTGACCGCCAGGCCCACCGCGCCGTACGACGGCCACGCCGCCACCGCCAGGGCGCAGGCCGCCGCCGCGGCGACGAGGAGGAGGGCGGCCGCGAGGCGGGCGGCGGCCCGGGGGCCGTGGACGATCGGCACGGTCTTGATGCCGAGGGGGGTGTCCTCGGCCATGTCGGCGAGGTCGTTGGGGATGTTCCGGCCGCCGATCTCCCACGCCGCCATCCACAGCGCCAGCAGCCCCAGCCGCAGCGGGTCGACGGTGTCGGAGAAGGCGAACCAGCCCGCGCAGGCGCCGATCGCCACCATCACCCCGCTGAGCAGGCACTTGTACGCCGTGACGGTGGCGAGCCGGCAGTAGGCCGCCTCCAGCAGCGCCGCGCACACGAACAGCGCCGCGCACACCGGGTTCAGCGCCACCGCCCCCGCCAGCGAGACCGTGCCCAGCAGCAGCACCCACGCCAGCCCCGCCGCGAAGCGCAGCCTGCCCTGCGCCAGCGGGTGCCGGCCGCCCGCGCCGTCGATGTCGGGGCCCCGGCGGGTCTGCGTCATCGCCGCGCTGCGCCGGTCGAGGCGGGCGTCGAACAGGTCGTTGGCCGCGAAGACCGCGAGGAAGGCGGCGGCGGTGGCGAGGACGGCGACGGCCAGCCGCCCCGGGGCCGGGCGGTCGGTGGCCAGCAGGGCGCCGACGAGGGGCTGCGCGATGCTGAGCAGGGCCTGGTTGCCGCGGGAGAAGCCGTACAGGGCCCGCGCCTGGACCGCGACGGCCACGGGGAGGGTCATGGCGTGGGCTCCTGGGAGTGCGGGAGCGGGAGGTCGGGGCCGGCGCCGACGTACCAGTGCGCGAACGCGGCGCCCGCCGCGCCCGGTTCTGCCAGCTCGGTGATCCGCGCCAGCCGGGCGGCCAGCGCCGCGCGGCGGTCCGCGGGCTGCCGCCCCTGCGGGTGCAGCAGGTCCAGGAACCCGGCGGCGAGGTCCCGGGTGCGCAGCACCTCCGGCAGCCGGCGGGAGGTGTAGCCGGCCAGGTACGCCTCGTCGCCGTCGCGGTAGCGGCGGATGAGCGCGTCGGCCAGGTCGGCGGCGTCCGCGACGGCGAGGTTCATGCCCTTCGCGCCCGAGGGCGTCAGCACGTGCGCCGCGTCCCCGGCCAGGAAGAGGCGCCCGTGCTGGAAGTGCTGCCGGACGCGGCTGCGCATCCGCAGCACGCCGGTCTCGACGATGCGCCCCAGCCGCGGCACCGCCTCCGCCGCCGACCGGCCCGCGCCGCGCCTGCGGGCCGCGCCGGACGGCCGGGTGCCGGACAGCCGGGTGCGGAGCCGCTCGTGGACGCGGGCCGCGGTCCAGTGGGAGACGGCGTCGCCGGCCGGGATCTCCAGGTAGAGGCGGGCGACACGGGACGTGCGCGGCATGACGCCGGCGAAGCCGTCCTCGTGGACGGCGTACACGACGCCCGGCACGACGCGGTCGACCTCCGCGAGGAGCGTGAGCCAGTCGTACGGGTACCGCTCGTCGAGGTCGCCGCGCGGCGCGGACTGGCGGGGGAGCGCCTGCGCGGTGACGCCCTGCGGGCCGTCGCAGCCGACGACGTAGTCGCAGTCGACGTCGAGCCCGGCGCACTCGACGCGCGCGGGCCCGGAGCCGTCGGCGGCGGCGTGCACGCGGACCGCGGGCCGGGAGAACTCCGGGGGCCGCCCCGCCGCGCAGAGGGCGGCGACGAGGTCGCGGACGAGGAGCTGCTGCGGGTAAACCCAGTGCCGGACGCCCCCGGACTGCGCGGCGTAGTCGAAGCGCAGCAGCCGGCCCGTGCACAGGAAGTCGCACCAGCCGTGCCGGGTGCCGTCGGAGAGCAGCCGGTCCGCCAGGCCGTGCGCGCGCAGGTACTCGACGATCCGGTGCTCCACCAGACCCGCCCGCGCGCGGCGTTCGACGTCGGTGCGGGAG
This sequence comes from Streptomyces synnematoformans, assembly GCF_039531005.1. Classification (NCBI taxonomy): domain Bacteria; kingdom Bacillati; phylum Actinomycetota; class Actinomycetes; order Kitasatosporales; family Streptomycetaceae; genus Streptomyces; species Streptomyces synnematoformans. Next base: position 6,711 of record NZ_BAAAPF010000265.1, on the reverse strand, counting down.
CGGCGCTCCACGAGCACGGCGTCGACCCCGGCCCGTATCAGGACGTTCGCCAGCACCAGCCCGGCCGGCCCCGCGCCCACGACCGCGACCTGCGTACGCACCCGCCGCCGCGGCCCCGGCGCCGCCGTCACACCGGCTCCCGCAGCCCGGCCGGTACGTGCGCGGGGTTGAACACCTCGCGGACGGCGGCCAGCACCTCGTCACCGCACCACAGCCGGTACGTCCGGAACGCCGCCGCCGGCCGCGGCCCGGGCGGCCCCGCCGGCCACGGGGTGACCCCGGCGCGCACGACGGTGCGCCCCAGCCCGGCACCCGCCGCCCGCAGGGCGGGGCCGAGGGGCGCCGCGGGGTCGGTGAGGCAGTGCCGCAGGGCGGGGTCGCTGGCGGGGGCGGCGACGACCTGGTTCCACGACCACAGCCGGCCGCGGGCGTCGGTGAGCGTCGAGTGGCGTACGAGCAGATCCGCACCCGGCGCGGCGGCGGCCGACAGCAGCGCGGCGGCGGCGTGCGGGGCGTGCTCGGCGCGTACGAGGTCGACGGTCACGTCGCCCACCCGCAGCCGCGACCCCGCCCAGGCCTCCAGCAGGGTGGTCGTCAGCCCGTCGCCGCCGAGCAGCATCCGCGTCAGCGGGCTGCGGAACCGGCCGACGGCCGCGCGGGGGCCGTCGGTTTCGGACAGCTCGGCCACGGCCGTGGCGGCGGTGGTGCCGGCGGGCGCGGGCGGGGAGAGGGGAGTCCTCGTGGGCATGCCGGGTGCGGCTCACTTTCGGGTACGGAGACGGGGACGGGGACGACGGGCACGGGCAGGGGACGGCCCGGCGGCCGGCGCGGCGGCCGGCGCCACGGCCGGCGGGGCGTGCGGCGCCCGGGTGGCGGTGGCGACGAGGTACCCCGGCAGCGCGAACCGGGTGTCCACGCGCACCGGCGCCCCGCACATCCCCGCCAGCGCCCGGACGGCGGCGGCGCCGTACACCTTCCGCAGGCTGATCACGCCGTCGTGCGCCTGGGCCGGGCCCCCGGTCAGGAACATCAGCGGCACCGCGCCGAGGCACAGCGGATGGCGCCACCCGTCCACCAGCAGCAGGGTCCGCGCCACCCGCGTGCCCTCGCGCAGCAGCGCCGCCACCCCCGCCGGCGGCAGGTGGTGCAGGGACATCGCCATCACCGCCACGTCGTACGCGTCCGCCGGGGCGTCGATCGCGGTCGCGTCGAGCACCGCGCAGCCGGCCCGCGGATGGCGGCCCAGCGGCCCGGCGCGCAGCGCCTCGACGACGCGCGGGTTGACGTCGCTGGCGGTGACCAGGGCGGTGGGGTGGCGGCGGAGGATGCCGTACGACAGCCGCCCGCAGCCGGCGCCGAGTTCGAGGACCCGCGGTTCCGGCGCCGGGCCGAACGCGGCGGCGGTGAGGCGGGCGCAGGTGCGGTAGCCGAGGGTGAGGCGCTGGAACCGGTCGAGGCCGCGGAGGGCCCGGCGGCAGGCGGCCGGGGAGTCGGGGCGGTCGATGTACTCCTCCTTGTCGGTCTCGAAGAGCCGGTCCCAGCGGGCGGCGCGGGGCCCGCCGCGGGGCATGTCGAGGGCGGGGGCGGGGTCGGGCTCAGGGGCCACGGTGTCCACCTCCGGGTGCGGGGCCGTACGCCGACTCCGCCACCTCGTCCGCCAGCCGGGCCAGCCGGTCGCGGTCCGGCCCCGGCGGCACGGGCGCGAGCGCGCGGTGGCAGCGGTCGACGTACGCGCGCGCCATGCACTGCGCCGCGCGCAGCGCGCCGGTGTCGCCGGCCAGCCGCGTCAGCCGTGCCAGCTGCCGCCGGCGGGTGCGTGCGTCGGCCGGCCCGTCGAAAAGCTCGGCGAGCGCCGCCCGTTCGGCCCGGCCGCCGAGGCGGTACGCGAGGAGCACGGGAAGGGCGGGGCGGCGGTTGCGCAGGTCGCTGCAGACGGGCTTCCCGGCGCGCTGCCCGCCGTCGCCGCTGCCGCTGTCGCCGTCGCCGTCGGCCGCGTACGGCAGCAGGTCGTCCCGGATCTGGAACGCGATCCCCAGCGCCTCCCCGTACGCCGTGAGCACCCCGGCCTGCTCCGGGCTCCCGCCGCCGAGCAGCGCCCCCACGTGGCACGCGGCGCGGAACAGCGACGCGCTCTTCAGCCGCGCCGTCTCCACGTACGCCCCGATGCCGCCGTCCGCCCGCCCGGCCACCTCCCGCAGGCCGCCGCTGAGCGCGACCTCCTGGGCGACGCCGCGCGCGGTCTGCTGCCCGGCGGCGCCGAGGGCCTCGACGGCGTCGAGGACGGAGCGGTCCGGCACGCCGCTGCGCCGGCAGGCGCCGAGCTGCTGGAAGAGGGCGAAGAACAGGGCGTCGGCCGCCAGCAGCCCGTGGGCCGTGCCGAACTTGCGGTGCGCGGCGTCCCTGCCGCGGCGCAGGTCGTCGCCGTCGATGATGTCGTCGTGCACGAGGGTGGCGACGTGGGCGAGTTCGACGCCCACCGCGGCGGGCATGACGGCGTCGTACCGGCCGCCGACGGCACCGGCGGACGCGAGGAGGACGAGGGGCCGCAGGAACTTGCCGGGCGGGCTGAGCGCCCACCGCTGCGGGGCGGCCAGCGGGCCGGGGCCGGCGCCGCCCTGGTCGAGCCAGCGGGTGATGCCGGCGTCGACGGCGTGCCGCAGCTCGGCGAGCGGGAAGCACGCCGCGCCGGCGTCGGTGCGCTGCATGAGGACGAGCCGCCTTCCGGGGGAGCAGGGTGCAGGGTCGCCACCGGGCAGGTAACGACGGCACGAAAGCCCGGGGCACTGGTGGTCACCCCTCTGGGGGGCTCGCCGTACGGCACGGGGCGCGCGGACGGGGGGTGCGCGCGCTGGTCGGGGCCGGCCCCGCGGGCGGGGACGTACGGGTGCGGGCGGGGCGCGGCCGGCGGACTGGGGCAGGCGTCAAGAGGACCGCACGCACGTGGCGCAATCACGATGCCGAGGCCGGCGGGTCAGCGGGGGCGGTCTTGCCCTCCCCGGGCGCGACCTGCCTCAATGCCTAGGTGTCCGGGGTGATCCACCCCGACCCCCGTCATGTCCCCCACCACCCCCCTGAGACGAGGTATTCCATGACGAACGGAAGGCCGGCGGCGCGCAGCGCCCTGGGTGTCGGTGCCGCGGTCGCGGGCGCGCTGTTACTGGCGGCGCCGAGCGCGCTCGCGGTGGAGCCGCAGACCGCCACCACCGCGTTCGACTGCGGCAGTTGGGGCTCCGGCGCGGCGACGCTGGAGGCCACGCAGGACGGCACCGCCGCGACCATCACCATCACCACCGACGCCATCACCTCCCCGACGGACATCCCGGCCGACTCCGCCACCACGACGCTCACGCTCACCAAGAACGGCTCGGAGACGGTGGAGTTCACCGGCAGCTCCAACCCGGCCATCCCGGCCGAAGCCCCGGCCGACACGGGCCCGCTGACCGGCACCGTCGCCTCCGGCGACTCCCTGGAGGCCGCGTCCCTGACGGTCACGGTCTTCGGCATGACGGCGACCTGCGAGGCCACGGCGGCGCAGGACCCGGGCCCGTTCGTCTTCGACTGACGCGCCCCGGCACCCACCCGCACACGGCCGGCGGCCGGGCCCCTCGCCCGGCCGCCGGCCCGCCGCCGCCGGCTCCCGAACGGGCAACGGGCGGCGCACAGACGGCGCCGTGTCCGGTCGGTGCCGGAAAGTTCGAGAACCTCCGGATGTCCCACGGGGTGCGGGCCGTTCGTCACAGCGGTGCGAGATCGTTGTGCCAGGAGGTGCCCATGCAGTACGCCCTGCTCTTCTACGCCGAGCCGGGCTTGGCGGAGTCGCTGTCGGCGGAGGATCTCGCGGACGCGCAGGCCGAGTACGCGGAGCTGGCCGAGGACGGCCGGTTCCGCGACTGCGCCCGGCTGCTGCCGCCGGAGTCGGCGACGAGCGTGCGGCGGTCCGGGGGCCGGACGCTGCTGACCGACGGGCCGTTCGCGGACACCGAGGAGGTGCTGGGCGGGGTGTGTCTGGTGGAGGCGGCCGACCTGGACGAGGCGCTGGACCTGGCCGCGCGGGCACCGCTCCTCCGCCTCGGCGGGACCGTGGAGATCAGGCCGGTGGTGCGGTCCTGAACGGGTCGGCAGAGGTCTTGCGGGACGAGTGGGGCCGGGTGCTGGCCTCACTCGTCGGGTTCCTCGGCGACTTCGACCGGGCGGAGGAGGCGGCGCAGGAGGCGTTCACGGTCGCCGCCGAGCGCTGGTCCGCCGCCGACGTGCCGGCTAACCCGGGCGCGTGGCTGGTGGCGACGGCCCGCCGCCGGGCGCTGGACCGGATCCGCCGGGAACGCGCCCTGGCCGGGAAGGTCCACCTGCTGCTGCCCGAGGCGACCGTGGCCGTGGACGACTTCGACGACCTGATCGAGTCCGGCCGGTTCGACGCGGACGGGACGGCATCGATCAGGGACGAGCGGCTGGAGCTGCTCTTCACCTGCTGCCATCCGGCGCTGGCGCCTGAGGCGCGGGCGGCGCTCACCCTGCGGGCCCTGGGGGGCCTGGCGACCGCCGACATCGCCCGCGCGCTCCTGGTCCCCGAGGAGACCGTGCGGCGCCGGCTGACCCGGGCCAAGGCCAAGATCAGGGCGACCGCGATCCCGTTCGCCGTGCCCGGCGCGCACCGGCTGTCCGAACGGCTCGACGCGGTGCTCTCCGTCATCCACCTGATCTACAACGAGGGTTGCCGTGGCCGCGTCGACCTCGGCGCCGAAGCGCTGCGCCTGGGCCGGGTCCTCACCGGCCTGCTGCCGCGGGAGCCGGAGGCGCACGGGCTGCTCGCGCTGATGACCCTCCACCACGCCCGCCGTCGCGCCCGCTTCCCCGACGCCGACGACGGTGACAGCGATGGCGACGGTGACGGCCGCGGCGGCGGCGCGGAACTGGTGCTGCTGCAGGACCAGGACCGCTCGCTGTGGGACCGGCAGGGCATCGCCGCGGGCCGGGCCGTGCTGGACGGGGCCGTCGCGCTCGGCGGCCCCGTCCAGCACGGCCCGTACGTCCTCCAGGCCGCCATCGCCGCGCTGCAGACGCGCGAGCGGGTCGACTGGCCGCAGGTCGCCCGGCTGTACGGGCGGCTGGCCGCGCTCACCGGCTCACCCGTGGTCCAGCTGAACCGCGCCGCGGCCATCGCCCGGGCCGGCGCCCCGCACACGGCGCTGCGCCTCATCGGCAGCCTCGACCTGGACGGCTGCCTGTACCTCCACTCCACCCGGGGCGAACTGCTGCGCCGCCTCGGCCACACCGCCCGCGCCCGGGCCGCCTACGGGCGCGCCCTCGACCTCGCCACCACCGCCCCCGAACGCCGCTTCCTCGCCCGGCGGCTCGAAGAACTCTGATCCGGGCCGCCGCCCCGCCGGCCCCCGCCCGTTCGCCGCCGGGTGCCGGCGGAGCCGCAGGTGGCGGCACGGGGCCGCGCCGCCGGATGCGAGAATCGGCCGCATGCCTGACGACCTGATCATCGCCGCCTGCGACGGCGCCGCGAGTCCGAACCCGGGGCCGGCCGCGTGGGCCTGGGTGCTGGCCGGCCCGGACGGCGCGGTCGTGCGCTGGGAGGCCGGTCCGCTCGGCCGGGCGACCAACAACGTCGCCGAGCTGACCGCCCTGCTGCGGCTGCTGGAGGCCACGCATCCGGCCGCGCCGCTGGAGGTGCGGATGGACTCGACGTACGCGATGCGGGCGGTCACCGACTGGCTGCCGGGCTGGCGGCGGCGCGGCTGGAAGACGGCCGCGGGCAAGCCGGTGGCCAACCTGGAGCTGGTACGCACCATCGACGACCGGCTGGAGGGCCGCGACGTGCGGCTGGTGCACGTCCGGGCGCACCAGGCCGGCGGCGACCCGTACAACGCCGCCGCCGACGCGGCCGCCGCCGAGGCGGCCCGCACCCAGAACCCGGCGGGCTCGGCGTACGGCTCGCCGCTGCCCACGGCGGAGGACGTCCCGGCCGGGGGCGGTAGCGGGGACGGGGGCACCGGCGGCAGGGGCGGCGCCGCAGGGCGGCGTTCGGGCGGGGCGGGCAAGTCGGGCGGGCCGGGCCGGAAGGGCATGACGGCCAGGTACCCGGGCCGCTGCCGCTGCGGCGCGTCGTACGCCGCCGGCACGACGATCGCCAAGAACGCGACCGGCTGGGGCCACCCGGGGTGCGTCGACGCCTGAGCGGCCGCGCCGTCAGCCGTCCCGCAGGTCGAGCAGGTGGACCCGGAACACGTCGACCGCGTCGAGCAGCGCCTGGCGCGGGCTGTCCCCCGTCAGCAGCGCCGCGGAGAGCACCAGCGTCCCGTCCAGCCCGTCGAGCGCGCTGCGGCGGGCGGCCAGCCACTCCGCGTGGTGCGCGGCGTACGGCTCCGCGGCCCGCGGCGACTCCCCGCCCCGGCGGTCGCGCAGCCGGGACAGCTCACGTTCCTCGTCCGCCAGGATGCCGCCCACCCGGTGCAGGTGCGTGTCCTTGAGGTTCTTCAGCCCGGTCAGCAGGTCGGCGTCGGTGGGCGGCGACGCGGCGATGACGTCCAGCAGCCGCAGGTGCACGTCCACCTGCTTGCGCAGCCGCTCGCGCGCCGTGCGCTCCAGCTCCGCGACGGCGTCGGCCCCCATGACCCGGGTCGGCACGGGCGCGGCCGGGGGCGCGACCGGGGCCGTGGGTGCGGCCGGTGGTGGGACCGAGGGCGCGGCCGGGGGAGGGGCCGG
>NZ_BAAAPF010000264.1:0-9990 GCF_039531005.1 Streptomyces synnematoformans | reverse complement strand
CGGCCACGGCGGCGGCGGCCACGGCACCGAAACCCCGGTGCGCCGCGCCGCAGCCCGCGGTTAGGCTGCGCCGCATGCCGCCGTATGACGACGCCGTCGCCCTGCTCCCCGCCACCGCACGGGCCCTGCGCCACCGGCTCGCGGTCGCGCAGCGCGAGGGCCGCACGCCCTCCCTCGTCGCGGCCGTCGTACGGGACGGGGAGACCGTCTGGTCCGGCGCCCGCTCGATGGTCGACGGGCACGAGCCGACGACCGACACCCAGTACCGCATCGGCTCGATCACCAAGACGTTCGTCGCCGTGCTGGTGCTCCGGCTGCGCGACGAAGGGCTCATCGACCTCGCCGATCCGCTGGGAAAACACCTCCCCGGCACTCAGGCTCCCGCGGCGACCATCGCCCAACTCCTCTCGCACAGTTCCGGCATCGGGGCCGAGCCCCGCGGCCCCTGGTGGGAGCGGACCCCGGGCACGCTCCGCCCCGACCTCGGCGAACTCTTCGACGTCGACCCCGCCCGCCACCCGGCGGGCCGCCGCCACCACTACTCCAACCCCGGCTTCGCCTACCTCGGCGCGCTCGTCGAGGCGCTCCGCGGCGCACCGTGGGGCGAGGTGCTGCAGCGCGAGTTGCTGGAGCCGCTGGAGCTGCGGCGTACGACGCTGCTGCCCCGGGCCCCGCACGCCGGCGGCTTCGCCGTCCACCCGTGGGCCGACGTCATGCAGCCCGAGCCGCTCCACGACACCGGCCGGATGGGCCCCGCGGGCCAGCTGTGGTCCACGGTCGGCGACCTGGCCCGGTTCGCGGCCTTCCTCGTGCACGGCGACGACCGGGTGCTCTCCGCCGAGACGCTGGCGGAGATGCGCACCCCCGCGGTGGCGCCCGAGGCCGCGTCCTGGGACGTCGCGTACGGGCTCGGGATGCAGCTGATCCGCCGCGACGGCACGCTGCTCGCCGGCCACACCGGTTCCATGCCGGGGTTCCTCTCCTGCCTCCTCTCCGACGTCGACGCGGGCGTGAGCGCGGTCGCGCTCACCAACGTCACGTCCGGCGCGTCCGTTGCCGGGCTCGCCGCCGACCTGATCGGCACCGTGCTGCGGCACGAGCCGCGCATCCCCGAGCCGTGGCGCCCGCTGGCCGCGGACGCGGTGGACCCGGAGCTGCTCGCGCTGACGGGACCGTGGTACTGGGGCGCGAACCCGCACGTGCTGCGGTTGCGGGAGAACCGCTGGCTGGACCTGAGCCCGCTGGCCGGCGCCGGCTATGCGTCACTGCTCCGCCCGGAGGCGAACGGCACGTGGACGGCGGTCGACGGCTACTGCGCCGGCGAGACGCTGCGGGTGGAGCGGTCGGCGGACGGCGAGGTCTCGCACCTCGACCTGGGCACCTTCGTCTTCACCCGCGAGCCGTACGACCCGGACGCCCCGGTCCCGGGCGGCACCCGCGGCTGGACGTGAGCACCCGCCCCGGCACCGCTCCCGGGCCGCCGGTGGGGCCCCGACCGCGGTCCTGCACCCCCTACGCCACCAGCTCCTTCTCCAGCGGCGTGCGGAACCTCGGCGTTATTCGGGCGTCGCCCGCCCACGCCGCCAGCCGCTCGGCCTCCGCGGCCACCGCGCGTTCCGCCTCGCCGCCCGCGTCCGTCAGCATCCGCCACACCACCTCTCCGTCCTGCCGTTGCGCCCAGCCGCCGACGACCTCTCCGTTCCACCACACCGTCGGCCCCACGTTGCCACTGCCGTCGAACAGCGCCGTGCGGTAGCCGGCGTCGAGGTACCAGCCGCGCTCCTTCCAGCCCATCGGTGTCGGGTCGAGCGCGGGCAGCAGCGCCGCCCACGGCTCCGGCTCCGCGACCGGCCCGGTGTCGTCCGGGAGCACGTACCCCGCGCCCTCGTCCAGTTCCACCGGCACCGCGCCGGTCGCGGCCAGCGCCTTGCGCGCGGCGGTCTTCGTCCAGCCGGTCCACCACACGAGGTCCGCTTCGGTGGCCGGCCCGTACGCGTACAGCCAGCGTCTGGTCAGCTCCGTCTGCGCCCCGGCGACGTCCATGCCGCCGAAGTCCTCGCCCGGCGCCCACCGGAACTGGCTCGACGTCCACGAGCCGCGCGGATGCCCGCGCCGTATGTGGCCGTCGCAGGCCAGCATCCGCAGCACGCGCGTGGCCACGCCCTGCTGCGCCTCCTGCCGGGTGCCGGGGAAGACCGTGATCTTCGTGCGCAGCAGCGGCTCGGCGGCGGATATCTCGCTGCCGGTCGCCTCCCCCTTAGCTTCGAGCACGGCCAGCGCGGCGGCCTCGGCGCGCCGCAGCCACGCCTCGTCCAGGCCGTTCCAGTCCTTGAGGTGCTTGAGGAACGTGGCGCGCTCGCGCGCCGCGATGGCGCGGGCCGCCGACGCGTCGACCACGGGGGCCAGTCCGCGGCTGACCGCGAAGAGCGTGCGGCGCATGGACAGCAGCTTCACCAGCGACACGTCCTCGTAGAGCGCGCGCTCGACGGGCGTGACGCCGGGCTCCCGCAGGCGCGCGCAGGCGGAGAGGAACACGGTCGCCGCGTCCGTCGCGTGCAGCGCGACGACCGCGTCCGCCGCCTCGACGGGCGAGGCCGCGCGGGCGGCCGGCGCCAGCGCGTGCCGCACGCCGATCCGGGCTCGTCGCTGCTCGGTGGTGATCTGCATAGTGGCAGTATGCCGAAGCTCGCGCCGGCCCGCTCAGGCCTGTGGATAACTCCCGACCCGCCCCGCTGAAACCTCTCTGACCAGGGATACTTCACGCAAGAGAGATGGGCGGCCCGGCGCGGGCGCCCGCGCTACAGCGTCCGCTTGAAGCCCACGTGCGACGCCGCGAACCCCAGCCGCTCGTAGAAGCGGTGCGCGTCCGTGCGCGTCGCGTTGGACGTCAGCTGCACCATCCCGCACCCACGCCGCCGCGCCTCCTCGACCGCCCACTCGATGAGCTGCGACCCCAGCCCGCTCCCGCGCAGGTCGCGGTGCACGCGCACGGCCTCGATGAGCGCGCGGGTCGTGCCGCGCAGCGACAGCCCGGGGATGAAGGTGAGCTGGAGGGTGCCGACGATGCGGCCGTCGCGTTCGGCGACGGCGAGGTGCTGGCCGGGGTCGGCGTCGATCCATGCGAAGGCCCGCTCGTACGGGGCGGGGTCGTCGGGGGTCTCGCGGGCGGCGCCCAGCGGGTCGTCGGCGAGCATCGCCACGATCGCGGGGACGTCGGCGGCCGTCGCACGCCGTATTTCCAGGTCGCTCATGCCGCCGACCCTACGTGCGGCCGTGGGCGCGCGCTCGTACCGTACGCGCCCTCCCCGCGGCGCACACACCCCCTGCCAGTGCCTCTGCGCCCGGTGCGCCTTCCTACGACCCCCCGCGTGCAGCCCTACGGTGCGTACGCCCCCGCCGGCGGGGCTTCCAGCGTCTCCACCGCCGCCACCAGCGGCGCCAGCTCCGGCCGCTTCGCGGCCTCGTCCAGCGCGGCGCGCAGCGCGGTCTCGTAGCCGGGCCTGGCCTCCGCGAGGAGGCGCCGGCCGGCCTCGGTGACCTCGGTGTAGATGCCGCGGCGGTCGTCGGGGCAGAGGTAGCGGCTGAGCAGGCCGCGGTCTTCGAGGCGGGTCACGAGCCGGGTGGTGGCGCTCTGGCTGAGGACGACGGTGTCGGCGAGCTGGTTCATGCGCAGGTGGAAGTCGTCCTGGCGGCTGAGGGCGTCCAGTACGGAGTATTCGCGGGCGCTCAGCCGGTGCGCGCGCTGCAGCGTGCGCTCCACATGGGTCTCGATGCGGGCGTGCAGGGATGCCAGGGCCGTCCAGCCCCGGGCCAGTTCGTCCAACTGCTCGGCTGTGGCCGCCATGAGCGCCTCCGCGTCCCGTGAGTGCAGTGCTGTGCCGTGCTGTGCGGTTGCAGTGCTGTTGCAGTGCTGTTGCAGTGCCGTGCGCGTATACGCACGTACGTGCGGTGCGTGCGTCGTTCGCCGTCCTGCGTTCGAGTTTACTCCACCTCCGCAATAGCCCGCTCTTGCAAGGATCGGCGTGCGCAATTATTGTGAGCGCCTGGTAAAAGGCTGTCCCCGCATCCACCGCAGGAGTCCCCGCATGCCTCTCGCGCTGCTCGCGCTGGCCATCGGCGCCTTCGGGATCGGCACCACGGAGTTCGTCGTCATGGGCCTGCTGCCCGAGGTGGCCGACGAGTTCTCCGTCTCCGTCCCGGCCGCCGGCTGGCTCACCACCGGCTACGCCCTCGGCGTCTTCGGCGGCGCCCCGCTGCTCACCGCCCTCGGCACCCGCGTCCCGCGCAAGCGGATGCTGATGGCCCTCATGGGCCTGTTCGTCGCCGGCAACGTCATCTCCGCGCTCGCGCCCGCCTTCGGCGTCATGCTCGCCGGCCGCATCGTCGCCTCGCTCGCGCACGGCGCGTTCTTCGGCATCGGCGCGGTCGTCGCCGCCGGGCTGGTCGCGAAGGACAAGCGGGCCGGGGCCATCGCCATGATGTTCACGGGGCTGACCGTGGCCAATGTCGTGGGCGTCCCCGGCGGCACGCTCCTCGGCCAGACCGTCGGCTGGCGGGCCACGTTCCTCGCGGTCGCGGCGATCGGGGTGGTCGGCCTGGCCGGCGTGGCCAGGCTCGTACCGGACCTGCCCCGGGAACCGGAGGCTGCCGCGGAACCCGGGGCGCCCGCGGAATCCGGGGCACCCGGGGCACCCGGGGAGACCCGGCAGCCCGCGTCCGCCGCCGGCGGCACGGACCTCAGGCGCGAACTGGCCGCGTTCCTCAACGTCCAAGTGCTGCTGGCCATGGCCATGACCGTCCTCGGCTTCGGCGGGGTCTTCGCCGCCATCACCTACATCGCGCCGATGACGACCGAGGTCACCGGCTACGCCGACAGCTCCGTCACCTGGCTCCTCGCCCTCTTCGGCCTCGGCATGGTCGGCGGCAACCTGGTCGGCGGGCGCTTCGCCGACCGCGCCCTGATGCCCATGCTGTACGTCGCGCTCAGCGCCCTGACCGCGACGCTGGCGCTGTTCACGCTCACCGCGCACAGCAAGCCGGCGGCGGCCGTGACCATCTTCCTCGTCGGGTTCTTCGGCTTCGCGACCGTGCCGCCGCTGCAGAAGCGCGTGCTGGACCAGGCCGCCGCCGCACCCACCCTCGCCTCCGCCGTCAACGTCGGCGCGTTCAACCTCGGCAACGCGCTCGCCGCCTGGCTCGGCGGCCTGGCCATCTCCGCCGGCCTCGGCTACACCGCCCCCAACTGGGTCGGCGCCGCCCTCGCCGCCTCCGGCCTGACCCTCGCGGTCCTCGCCGCGGCCCTGGAGCGCCGCGCGGGCGGTCCCGCCGGCGTGGCGGCCGCCTCGCGGACACTGCGGGTGGCGGGCAGCGCCAACGCCCCCGCCGACGTACCGCTCGCCGACGTACCGCTCGCCGCCACCCCCGCCGACGTACCGGTGTCCGCTACTCCGCCCACGGCAGGCGGTGCCGCTCCCCGTCCTCGGTGACGGCCCCGCCCCCGGCCGCCATCGCCACCAGCGCCTCGACATCGCCTCCGCCCTCGGCCGCACCGAGCCGCCGCGGCACGTCGGGCGGGAGCAGCACCGCCTGCCCGGCGGCGGCGGGCTCGGTGCGGCCGTCGCTGGTCACGGTGAGGGAGCCGGAGACGACCATCCAGACCTGCTCGCGGTCGACGGCGTGCACGGGGCCGGAGCGGCCGGCCGCCATCCGCACCCGCCAGGTGCTGAGCGCGGTGCTGCCCCGGGAGGGGGTGGCGAGGGACTCCATGGCGGCGTTCGGGGTGGTGACGGTGCGGTCGGGGGTGGGAGTGATGACCTTCATATGTAAAGCTCCTTTACTCGATGGGTTGAGTAAAGGAGCTTTACCCACTCGTGTCAAGATGTTCCCGTGACCCGCGACGACGACAGCCCGCCGCCGACACCCGAGCTGCTGTTCCTGCTCGGCATGGCCTTCCAACTCGTCCTGACCGAGTTCAACGAGCGCGTGGCCGCGGCCGGCTACCCCGACCTGCGGCCGGTGCACGGCATGACCTTCCAGATCCTCGGCCGCGACGGCGCCACCAGCAGCGAACTGGCCTCCCGGCTCGGCGTCACCAAACAGGCCGCCGGCCAGCTCGTCGACGACCTGGAGCGCCGCGGCTACGTCTGCCGCACCGCCCACCCGGCCGGCGGCCGCCGCAAGCTCGTCGTCCTCACCGACGTCGCCCGCCGCCACCTCGACATCGCGGGGCGCGCCCTGCACGACCTGGAAGCCGAACTCGCCCGCCGCACCGGCGCCGACACCGCCCTCCTCCGCGCCGAACTCCTCCGCCTCACCCACGCCCTCGCCGGCGACGACCTCCCCCCGCTCCGCCCCGTCTGGTGACCCGGCCCCGCGCGCGGCGGCGCCCCCGCCCCGGCGCCCCCGTAACCTGGTGACCCTCCCCGGAGGCGGCCCGGTACGGCACTCCTCCGACCCGGGGAGCCGGGCCGCGACGGATGAGGGAGACGAGCCATCAACGACACGACAGAAGTCCGGCCCGCGCCCGAGCGATCGGTCCGGGTGGGGGACGTCGAGATCTGCACCCAGGCGTTCGGCGCGGCGACTGATCCGCCGATCCTGCTGGTCGGGGGCGCGGAGGCGTCGATGGACTGGTGGGAGGACGGCTTCTGCGCACGCCTCGCCGCCGCCGGGCGGTACGTGGTCCGCTTCGATACGCGCGACACGGGCCGGTCCACGACGTTCCCCGTCGGGGCGCCCACGTACAGCGGCGAGGACATGCTCACCGACGTGGTCCGGCTGCCCGACGCGCTCGGCCTCGGCCCCGCGCACCTCGTGGGCATCTCGATGGGCGGCGGAATCTCGCAGGTCGTCGCCGCGCGGCACCCCGACCGGGTCGCTTCGCTGACGCTGATCGCCACGACCCCCGCGACGCCGGGCGGGCCCGGCCGCCCCGAGCTGCCGCCGATGAGCGAGGAGCTGGCGCGGAAGTTCGCGGAGCCGCAGCCCGGGCCCGACTGGTCGGACCGCGAGTCGGTCATCGCCTACTTCCTCGCCGGAGAGCACACCTTCGCCGGCTCCCTCCCCGTCGACGAGCAGCGCGTACGCCGCATCGCCGGCCGCGCCTTCGACCGCAGCCCCGTTCCCGCCGCGGCCGCCAACCACTGGCTGCTCGGCGAGGGCGAGGAGCCGGACACCACGTCCCTCGGCGACATCACCGCGCCGACCCTCGTGCTCCACGGCACCGAAGACCCGCTGTTCCCCTACGCCCACGGGGAGGCGCTGGCCCGCGAGATCCCCGGGGCGACCCTGGTGCCGCTGCCCGGGATGGGGCACCAGATGCCGCCCCCGGAGCTGTGGGACACCGTCGTGTCCGCGCTCGTCGCGCACACGGAAGCAGCCGCGGGCTGACGGGCGGCCGGGCGGCCGGAGGGTCAGGCGGCCGGAGGGTCGGTCAGAGGATGCGCTCGCGGCGGGCGGCGGTTATCCAGCCGGGGAACTCGGAGAGAAGGCGGTCGTAGAGCTGCGCGTCGGGCAGCTCGCTGATGTCGTCGACGGCGAAGAACCCGACGTTGTCGACGCGGCGCCCGGTGAGGGTGTCGAACCGCTCAAGCACGCCGTAGTCGGACCTCCCCAACCCCACGAACTGCCAGAAGATCGGCTCCTCGACCGCCTGGCGCAGCTCGTGCTCGATCTCGGCGTTGCGGTAGACGCCGCCGTCGGAGAAGAACAGCACGAGCGTGGGAACGGGAGCCGGGTTCTCGCGGACGTAGGCGCGGACTTCGGCGATGACCTTCTGCTCCTCGTTCTGGATGCCGACCAGCCGCATGTCGACCTGGCCGTCCTCCAGCCCCTTGCGCTTCTTGCGCGGCCGGAAGAGGGCGAGCTGACCGACCCGCACGTGCAGTCGCAGCCACTCGGGCAGGTCCCCCAGCTCCAGGTCCGGAAGCCGGGCCGGATGGGAGGCGAACGTCCACGCCTGCATCGAGCCGTCGTCGTCCAGCTGCGCGGCGACCGCGGCCATGCGCTCGACGACGTCGGCGACGACGCGTTTGGCGTACAGGTGGGTCATGGAGCCGGAGGCGTCCAGGACCAGGATGACGCGGGCGGAGAGGTCGGTGGCCCCGTGCTTGCGGAGGCTGACGGCCACCTGCTCCTTGCGCAGCGACAGCCGCTTGCGCATGTCGACGGGCAGTTGCTCCTCGCCCTTGACGAGGCGCGGAGCGGCGGGGGCGGGTGGCGCGTCGGCGGGTACGGGACCGGGGGCGGGCGGCGCGGGCGGGGGAGCCGGGGCAGCCGCCGCGGCCGGGGCAGGGGCAGGGGCAGGGGGCGCGTCGTCGACCGTGATACCGAAGTCGGTGGCCAGACCGGCCAGCCCGGAGGCGTAGCCCTGGCCCACCGCGCGGAACTTCCAGCGGCCGTTGCGCAGATACAGCTCGCCGCCGACGAACGCCGTCTCCGTCGTCGCCTCCATGTCGAAGCGGGCCAGCTCGCCGCCCGTACCGGCGTCCAGCAGCCGCAGCGTCAGCCCGGGCACCTGGCCGAACGTGCCGCCGTCGGCCGAGGCGCACAGCACGACCCGCTCGACGGCCGGTTCCAGAGAGCCCAGCAGCACCTCGACGGAGTCGGTGAACCGGCCGCCCTCACTCCGCTTGCCGCGGTGCGTGACCGCCTGGGAGGTGTGCTGCGGCTGGTTGTAGAAGACGAAGTCGCCGTCGTCGCGGACCCGTCCGGCCGCGGTGAGCAGCAGCGCCGAGGCGTCGACGTCGGGGACGCCGGTGCCCTCGGACCAGCTGAGTTCGGCGCGTACCGCGGAAGCGTCGACGGGCAGGTTGGCCCCTTTGCTGAGCGATCCACCGGCCATGGAAACGGTCCCCCTCCGCTGCGGTCGTGCGGCGGCCGCGGCGGAACGCGGCGCGCCCTGGCTCCCCGGCGGACTCCCGAGGCCCGGCGTGGTTCCGCGGCCGGCCGGGAGACCTGCCTGGTCAGGTACATCGTGTCATGCCGCGGAGGGAGCCGCGCCGGGCGGCGGTACAGACCGGAGACGTACGGCGTTTGCCGCCGCGGGCTGACGTGGCGCGCACCCGCCGCGGGCGAAGCTGCTGACACCCGGAGCACCCGGGACCGCAGCCAGTGAGGAGCAGTCATCTTGCGCTACGTACGCAGCAACCGCGTCCGCACCGTCGCCGTCACCGCCGCCGTGCTCGCGACGGCCACCGCCGGCACCGCCGCCGCGACCGCCGACGGCGGCAACAGCAGCGACGGTGACAACCGCGGCAACGGCGCCCACGCCGCCGCCGACCGCGACCACGACCGCGACCGCGACGCCGCCGCGCTGACCGGCACCGCGAAGCTCACCCGGTCCCTCGGCGACGACATCACGTTCTCCTTCGACGCCCGGCTCGCCGCCGAGCACAACGACAACCCCCGCAAGGCCACGGGCACCTTCCGCTTCAGCCACTACCTCGACGGCGAGGGCGCCTGGGCCGAGGCCGAGGTCGACTGCCTCGTCACCGGCGGCAAGGTGGCCGTCGTCTCCGGCACCATCACCGACACCGACCTCCCCGGCGCGAAGGGCCTGCGCATCGGCGTCACCGTCCACGACAAGGGCCACCGCGACCGCCTCGGCTACAGCTGGGCCGGCACCGGCAGCCCTCTGGAGGACAAGGACCTGGCGCCGTGCGTCAGCTCGGCACCGTTCGAGAAGGTCAAGCCCGGCACCGGCGACTACCGGGTCCTGCCCTGGCACCCGGAACTCTGATCCGCACCCCCGCCCCGCCCCGCACCGCGGGGCGGGGGTGATCGTCCGAGCGACGGTAAGCAGCCCGGGCCCCGGGTCAGTCCGACACCGCCCGCGCCGGCAGCGAGACGTACAGACGGGTGCCCCCGGGGCGGTAGCCGACGCGGGTGTAGACCTGGCGGGAGCCCGCACCCGAGTACTCCAGCCACACCGACCCCACCCCGCGGTCGAGCATCGCCCCCGTGAACGCCGCGGTCATCGCCGCGGCGACG
>NZ_BAAAPF010000263.1:0-9998 GCF_039531005.1 Streptomyces synnematoformans | reverse complement strand
CGCGCCCCCCCCCGCCCGCCGCTTCCCCCCGCGGCCCGCCGAGGCGCAGGCCGCCGCCGCGCACGCGCAGGCGGTGTGCGCGCCCGTCGTCGCCGTGCTCGCGGCCCGGGTCAGCCTGGTCGCGATCCCGTGCAACCTGCTCGCCGAGTTCGCCGTCGCGCCCGCCACCGTCCTGGGGTTCGCCGCCCTCGCCGCCGCGCTGCCGGCGCTGCCGGTTGCGGCGCTGCTGGCGACGCCCGCGGGCTGGGCGGCGGAGTGGATCGCCGGCGTCGCCAGGACCGGGGCCGCGCTGCCCGGCGCCACGTACGGGTGGCCCGGCGGGTGGTACGGCGGTCTGGCGCTGGCCGGCGTCACCCCCGTGCTGCTGCTCGGCCTGCGCCGTGTGGCGCGCCGCCGGTGGCTCGGCGCCGGCTGCGCGCTGCTGGTGCTGCTCGCCGTGCTCCGCCCCGTCCCCCTCACCCGCGTCCTCACCGGCTGGCCGCCCGCCGGCTGGCGCCTCGTGGCCTGCGACGTCGGGCAGGGTGACGCGCTCGCGCTGGCCGCCGGCGACGACGCGGCGGTCGTCGTCGACACCGGCCCCGACCCCGCGCTGGTCGACCGCTGCCTGCGTGACCTCGGGGTCCGCCGGGTGCCGCTGCTGGTCCTCACCCACTTCCACGCCGACCACGTCGCCGGGCTGCCCGGCGTCCTCCGCGGCCGGTCCGTGGGCGCGATCCAGGTCGGCGGCCTCGACGAACCGCCGGGCCAGGCCGCCGCGGTGCGCCGTGCGGCGGAGGCGGCGGGCGTGCCGGTGATCCGGGCCCGGCCGGGGGAGCGGCGCCGGACGGGCGGCCTCTCGTGGCAGGTGGTGTGGCCCGCACCCGGGGCCGCGCCACCCGCCACGGCGGCCGCGGAGCCGAACGACGCCAGCGTCACCCTCCTCGTCCGCGCTCGGGGCCTGACCGTTCTCCTCCCCGGCGACCTGGAACCGCCCGCCCAGCGCGCCCTGCTGGACGCGGTCCCGCACCTGCCCCGCGTCGACGCGCTGAAAGTCGCGCATCACGGCTCCGCGTACCAGGACCATGAGCTGCTGCGCCGCCTCGACCCCCGCTTCGCGATCGTCAGCGCGGGCGCCGGCAACCCGTACGGCCACCCCTCGCCCCGCACCCTCGCCGCCCTGCGCGCCCAGGGCGCCGTGGTGCTGCGCACCGACGCGCACGGCCCCGTCGCCCTCACCGCCGAAGGGGACGACGGCGAAAGGAGCACCCCCGCGGCCGTCCTCGGCGGAAAGCCGTAGGGCGGACGGACGAGCCGCCGCTCCCCTCCGGGCCGTAGGTCCGCCGTCCCCGCCGCCTCCGCCCCGCGTACCTGGCGCCGCCGCCCCCGCCCGGGGGATAAAGGATCTATGGACTCCGCACAGGCAGACGCCTACCTCGCCCGCATCGGCGCCGCCCGGCCCGCCGAGCCGACCGTCGCCGCCCTGCGCGGGCTGCAGGTCGCCCACCTCCGCGCCGTGCCGTTCGAGAACCTCTCCATCGCGCTGGGGGAGGACATCGTGCTGACGGAGCAGGCGCTCTACGACAAGATCGTCGGGGCCCGGCGGGGCGGCTTCTGTTACGAGGCCAACGGCGCCTTCGCCGGACTCCTCGCCGCCCTCGGCTACGACGTCGCGCTCCTCGCCGCCCGCGTCTTCGGCGACGACCGCCTCGGCCCGCCCTACGACCACCTCGCCCTGCGCGTCCGCGCCGCCGACGACCCCGACCCGCTGCTGGCCGACGTCGGCTTCGGACGCCACGCCCACCACCCCCTGCGCTACGACGACCGCGCCGACCAGCCCGACCCCGAGGGCGTCTTCCGCATCGCCGAGGCCCCGGCCGGCGACCTCGACGTGCTGCACGACGGCACCCCCGTCTACCGGCTGGAGCAACGCCCGCGCGAGCTGGCGGACTTCGAGGCGACCTCCTGGTTCCAGCAGACGTCGCCGCGCTCCCACTTCTCCCGCTCCCTGACCTGCTCCCGGCTGACCGGGGACGGCGGCCGCGTCACCCTCGGCGGCGACAAGCTCATCCGCACCGCCCCCGGCGGCACCCGCACCGAGGAGCAGCTGCCGCGGGAGCGCATCCTGCCCGCGTACCGCGAGCACTTCGGCATCGAGCTGGACCGCGTCCCCCCGCCGCCTCCGCACGCGGAGGCCGAGCAAACGGACCGGTGAAATCCGGCACTTGACCCAACCCCGCCCCAGCCGTCGCAACCCGGCGGTGAACCCCCGGTTTGCATCGAAAGCAACACCAGTGCTCGAATGAGTGCCCGAGCCACAGAAATTCCACGGGGGTGGATGCTCCATGATCGGTCGTCTTCGACGCAGATCCCCGGCCGCGGCAGCCCGGCACGGCGCCGGCCTCGCCGGCCTGCGGGTTCCTTCGCACGCGGGGGTACTGAGCTGCCGCGTGCTCGACCCGGTCGACCAGCCGCTGCCGCAGGCGGAGGTGGTACTCACCGACGGCGCCGGGCGCAGGGTCGTCAGCGGGGAGAGCGACCCGTTCGGCACCTTCGTGGTCGCGGTCCCGGCCGGGACCTACCGGATCTCCGTCAACGCCGAGGGCTTCACCCCGTACCGCGGCCAGGCCGAGGTCGCCGAGGGCGCCCACCGCTCCCTCGGCGACCTCGCGCTCGGCCCCTCGCCGCTGCCGCAGCTCCCGCCGCCCGGCGACTGGGAGATCGACCCGGCGCACACCACCGTCGCGTTCGTGGCGCAGCACATCGGCATGGCACGGGTGCGCGGCCGGTTCAACACCTTCCAGGGCGCCCTGCGCATCGGGCAGCGCATGGAGGACTCGGCGATGCGCGTCGCCATCGAGGCGGCCAGCATCGACACCAACATCAAGATGCGCGACGACCACCTGCGCTCCCCGGACTTCCTCGACGTCGAGCGCTACCCGGCGATCGAGTTCGCCGGCGACCGCTTCGTCCACCGCGGCGGCGCCCGCTGGGCCGTGGGCGGCGCGCTGTCCATCCACGGCGTGAGCCGCACCGTCTCGCTCGACACCCGCTACCTGGGCACCGGTTACGGCATGGAGGGCGAACTGCGCGCCGCCTGCCGGGCCACCGTCGAGCTGCACCGCGAGGACTTCACGCTCAACTGGCAGCACATGCTCGCCCGCGGCATCGCCGTCGTGGGCTCCAGCATCCAGATCGAGCTGGACATCCAGGTGGTCGCCGCCGGCTGACCCGCCGCCGGGCGGCTCGCGGAGGGCTACTCCGCCGGGCCGTCCGGCACGGTCGCGGAGCCCTCCAGCCAGCCGTCGTACGACTCGGCCAGCTCCTCCAGCTCCGCCGCCACCGCCTCCCGGGCGTCCTCGACCACGACGAGCCACTGCGCGTCCTCCGCGTCGTCCTCCCCGGCCAGGGCGTCGCGGATCAGCTCCGGCTCCCCGGCCAGGCCGAGGCGCTCCACGGCCAGCTCGGCCACCTCCTCCGCGGCGTCGCGGTCGGGCAGCACGAGTACGTATGTCTGGTCGCTCACGCCGCCATTGTGCCCGCGGCGGCGGGCGGGAGTGCGATGTCCTACGGGCGTGGGATGCTGTACGGCGATGGCTGCGACGACCCGGACCTCCAGGACCAGCAAGGGCGGCGGCGACCCGCTCGCCCCCGTCACGCTCGCCGTCGGCCAGGAGGACCTGCTGGTCGACCGCGCCGTGCAGGAGGTCGTGGCCGCCGCCCGCGCCGCCGACCCGGACACGGACGTGCGCGAGCTGACCCACGACGCCCTCCCTCCCGGCACGCTCGCCGAGCTGACCAGCCCGTCGCTCTTCGCCGAGCGCAAGGTCGTGGTCGTCCGGGGCGCGCAGGACCTCGCCGCCGACGCCGTCAAGGACGTCAAGGCGTACGTGGCCGCCCCCGCCGACGAGATCACGCTGGTGCTGGCGCACGCCGGCGGCGCCAAGGGCAAGGGGTTGCTGGACGCGGCGCGCAAGGGCGGCGCCCGGGAGGTCGACTGCGCCCGGATCACCCGGCCCGCGGACCGGCTGGCGTTCGTGAAGGCCGAGTTCCGGGCCGCGGGCCGCAGCGCGACGCCGTCCGCCTGCCAGGCGCTGGTCGACGCCGTCGGTTCCGACCTGCGGGAGATGGCGAGCGCCTGCGCGCAGCTCGCCGCCGACGTGGAGGGCACGATCGACGACGCCGTCGTCGCGCGGTACTACACGGGCCGGGCCGAGACCTCCGGCTTCGAGGTGGCCGACCGGGCCGTCGAGGGCCGTACGGCCGAGGCGCTGGAGGCGCTGCGCTGGGCCCTGGCCACGGGCGTGGCGCCGGTGCTGCTCACCAGCGCGCTCGCGCAGGGCGTCCGCTCCATCGGCCGCCTCGCCTCGGCCCCCCGCGGCATGCGCCCCGCCGACCTGGCCCGCGAGCTGGGCATGCCGCCGTGGAAGGTGGACCGGGTCCGCCGGCAGCTGCGCGGCTGGACCGCGGACGGCGTGGCCACGGCGCTGCGCGCGGTGGCGCAGGCGGACGCGGACGTCAAGGGCGGCTCGGACGACCCGGCGTACGCCCTGGAGAAGGCGGTGGTGGCCGTCAGCACCGCCGCCCGCCCCGCCTGACCGCCCCCGCAGCGCGCAGGCGGCCCGCCGGCCCGCACCCCGCTCCCGTACCCACCCCGCCTGACCGCCCCCGCGCGTACGCGCGCCGGCGCCCTGCCCGTACGCGCCCGTGCGAAAGGCCCCGCCCGGCCCTGGGGAGGGGCCGGCGGCGGGGCCTTTCGCTACTGCTGAGCGCCGCACCCGCGTGGCGAACGCAGGCCGCGTGCGGCGCGGAGTCCTCGGTGCTGCCCGGCCGGCGCGGAGTGAGAGGGCCCGCTTGCCGTCCGGTGGCGGGCCCTCGCGGGCCCGGCGGGTCAGGCCTGGAGGGCCTGGACGCGCTTGGCCAGCGCGGCCTTCTTGTTGGCCGCCTGGTTCTTGTGGATGACGCCCTTGCTGACGGCCTTGTCCAGCTTGCGGGCGGCGGCGCGCTGCGCCGCCACGGCCTTGTCGGCGTCCCCGGCCTCGACGGCCTCGCGGGTGCGGCGGACCGCGGTGCGCAGCTCGGACTTCACGGCCTTGTTGCGCAGCCGGGCCTTCTCGTTGGTCTTGATCCGCTTGATCTGGGACTTGATGTTCGCCACGTAGTTGCCTCTTGAAGATGTTCGGAGATCGTCCTGGGGGACCTGGACTGCCGGACCGTACCGGGTCCAGGCACAGTGGTTCAGGCTACCAGCAGCCGCGACAGCCGCCCAAACCGTCCCCGGCCGCGCGCGCATGGGACGATGGGGGCGACGAGTGCAGAACCAGCCCCTCCCTCCCGACAGGACCTCTAGGTGCCCGCGACCGAAACCACCGTGCCGCAGCCCAGCCGTACCGAGCCCGCGCTGATCCGCAACTTCTGCATCATCGCGCACATCGACCACGGCAAGTCGACGCTGGCCGACCGGATGCTCCAGATCACCGGAGTCGTCGAGCAGCGCCAGATGCGCGAGCAGTACCTCGACCGCATGGACATCGAGCGCGAGCGCGGCATCACGATCAAGTCCCAGGCCGTACGGATGCCGTGGTCGCCTCCGGAGGACGCGGGCGGCGGGGACGGCGGGCGCGGCACGGCGCACATCCTCAACATGATCGACACCCCCGGGCACGTCGACTTCACGTACGAGGTCTCCCGCTCCCTCGCGGCCTGCGAGGGCTGCATCCTGCTGGTGGACGCGGCCCAGGGCATCGAGGCGCAGACCCTCGCGAACCTCTACCTCGCGATGGAGAACGACCTCACGATCATCCCGGTGCTGAACAAGATCGACCTGCCCGCCGCGCAGCCGGAGAAGTTCGCCGCCGAGCTGGCGGGGCTCATCGGCTGCGACCCCGCCGACGTGCTGCGGGTCTCGGCGAAGACCGGCCAGGGCGTCGGGGAGCTGCTCGACGAGGTGGTCCGGCAGGTGCCGGCGCCGGTCGGGGTCGCCGACGCCCCCGCCCGGGCGATGATCTTCGACTCCGTCTACGACTCGTACCGCGGCGTCGTGACGTACGTGAAGGTCGTCGACGGCATGCTCGGCAGGCGCGAGCGGATCAAGATGATGTCGACCGGCGCCCAGCACGAGCTGCTGGAGATCGGCACGAACTCGCCCGAGATGACCCCGGCCGACGGCCTGTCCGTCGGCGAGGTGGGCTATCTGATCACGGGCGTGAAGGACGTACGCCAGTCCAAGGTCGGCGACACCGTGACCCGGCTCAGCAAGGGCGCCACCGAGCCGCTCGGCGGCTACAAGGACCCCAAGCCGATGGTGTTCTCCGGGCTCTACCCCGTCGACGGCTCCGACTACCCCGAGCTGCGCGACGCGCTGGACAAGCTGCAGCTCAACGACGCCGCGCTGGTCTACGAGCCGGAGACCTCCGCGGCGCTCGGCTTCGGCTTCCGCGTCGGCTTCCTCGGCCTGCTGCACCTGGAGGTGATCCGGGAGCGGCTGGAGCGCGAGTTCGGCCTCGACCTGATCGCCACCGCGCCCAACGTGATCTACCGCGTCGTGCTGGAGGACCGCACCGAGCACGTGGTCACCAACCCCAGCGAGTTCCCGGTCGGCAAGATCGAGGAGGTCTTCGAGCCGGTCGTACGGGCCACGATCCTCACCCCCAGCGAGTACATCGGCTCGGTCATGGAGCTGTGCCAGAACCGCCGCGGCACGCTGCTCGGCATGGACTACCTCTCCGAGGAGCGCGTCGAGATCCGCTACACGCTGCCGCTCGCCGAGGTCGTCTTCGACTTCTTCGACCAGCTGAAGTCCAAGACCCGCGGCTACGCCTCCCTCGACTACGAGCCCACCGGCGAGCAGAGCAGCCAGCTCGTCAAGGTCGACATCCTGCTGCACGGCGACAAGGTCGACGCCTTCTCCGCGATCACGCACAAGGACAAGGCGTACGCCTACGGCGTGCGGCTCGTCGCCAGGCTCAAGGAGCTGATCCCGCGGCAGGCGTTCGAGGTGCCCGTGCAGGCGGCCATCGGCTCCCGGGTCATCGCCCGCGAGACCATCCGCGCCATCCGCAAGGACGTCCTCGCCAAGTGCTACGGCGGTGACATCTCCCGTAAGCGGAAGCTGCTGGAGAGGCAGAAGGAGGGCAAGAAGCGGATGAAGATGGTCGGCAGCGTGGAGGTGCCGCAGGAGGCGTTCATCGCCGTGCTGTCCTCGGACGAGGGCGACGGCAAGGGCAAGAAGTAGCCCCGGCGGCGGCCCGCCGGGCAGCCGGGAGGCGGAACCGGCCGGACCGGTCCGCCGGGGGAGCGCCCGCCGGGCCGGCACCGAGACCTATCCGAGCCCTGCAGACCCTTACGCCTTTCGCGGTCACCCTCTAACCTGCTGGTTACTCGCCAGTTACCAGCGAAGAGCAGGGCCGGAGGATGCCGTGACCGAAACCGAAACCCAGACGAAACTGGACGGCCGCCCGCCGTCCGTCGCCACGCTCTTCCTGGACCGCGTCGAGACCACCCCGGACCTGGAGGCGTTCCAGTACCCCGCGCCCGCCGCCGGCGGGGACGGCGACGAGTGGCGGTCGCTGACCTGGGCGCAGTCCGCTGAGCGGGTCTTCGCGATCGCCGCCGGGCTGCTCGACCTCGGCCTGCAGCCCGAGGAGCGGGTGGCGGTCGCGTGCAACACCCGGCTGGAGTGGATCCTCACCGACCTCGGCATCCTCTGCGCCGGCGGCGCCAACACCACCGTCTACCCCAGCACCAACGCCGAGGAGACCGCGTTCATCCTCGCCGACTCCGGCAGCCGCGTGCTCGTCGCCGAGGACGCGACCCAGCTCGCCAAGGCCCGCGAGATGCGCGCGCAGCTGCCCGACCTGGCGCACGTCGTCGTGGTGGACGCGGAGGGAACGGGCGAGGCGCTGGCCGCCGAGGGCGACCCGGAGGGCTGGGTGCTCTCCCTCGCCGAGCTGGAGCGGCGCGGCGCCGACTACCTGGAGAAGCACCCCGACTCCGTACGCGAGCACATCCGGGCCCTGCGGCCCGACCAGCTGGCCACCCTCATCTACACCTCCGGCACCACCGGCCGCCCCAAGGGCGTACGGCTGGCGCACGACGCCTGGTCGTACATGGGCTACGCCATCGAGGGCATCGAGCTGGTCAAGCCGGACGACGTGCAGTACCTGTGGCTGCCGCTGGCGCACGTCTTCGGCAAGGTGCTGACCGCCGGGCACATCAAGGTCGGGCACGTGATGGCCGTCGACGGCCGGATCGACAAGATCATCGAGAACCTGCCGGTCGTCCGCCCCACGAAGATGTGCGGCGTCCCGCGGATCTTCGAGAAGGTCTACAACGGCGTGGCCGCCAAGGCGAAGGCCGGCGGCGGCGCCAAGTACAAGATCTTCCTGTGGGCGGCCGAGGTGGCCCGCGAGTACGCGCGCGTCACCCAGGACAACCACCGCCGCACCGGCAAGCGCACCGCGCCCGTCGGCCTGGCCACCAAGCACGCCCTCGCCGACAAGCTGGTCTACGGCAAGTTCCGCGAGGCCTTCGGCGGCCGGATGCGGGGCATGGTCTCCGGCTCCGCGGCCCTCGCGCCCGAGATCGGCTACTTCTTCGACGGCGCCGGCGTGCCCATCCTGGAGGGCTACGGCCTCACCGAGTCCGCCGCCGCCAGCTTCTGCAACCGCGAGGACACCTACCGCACCGGCACCGTCGGCAAGCCGCTGCCCGGCTGCGAGGTGCGGATCGCCGACGACGGCGAGATCATGCTCCGCGGCCCGGGCATCATGCAGGGCTACCACGGCCTGCCGGAGAAGACCGCCGAGGTGCTGGAGGACGACGGCTGGTTCCACACCGGCGACATCGGCGAGCTGTCCGACGACGGCTACCTGCGCATCACCGACCGCAAGAAGGACCTGATCAAGACCTCCGGCGGCAAGTACATCGCGCCGAGCGAGGTCGAGGGCCAGTTCAAGGCCGTCTGCCCGTACGTCGGCTCGATCATCGTCATCGGCGCCGACCGCAACTACTGCACCGTGCTGATCTCGCTCGACGAGGTGGCGCTGACCGGCTGGGCGAAGGAGAACGGGCTGGAGGACCGGCCGTACGCGGAGCTGGTCGCCTCCACCGAGGCGCAGGAGCTGGTCGAGGGGTACGTCAGGCAGCTCAACGAGCGGCTGCAGCGCTGGCAGACGATCAAGAAGTTCCGGATCCTGCCGCGGGACCTCGACGTGGAGCACGGTGAGCTGACGCCGAGCCTGAAGCTGAAGCGGCCGGTGGTGGAGCAGGAGTACAAGGACCTGATCGAGGACATGTACGCGAGCTCCAGAGAGGCCTGAGCGCCGGTCCGGCGGCGGGGCGACGTCCGGTCGGCCCGCGCCGGGGCATCGGGTGCCGGCGCCCCGCCCGCGCGCCGTGCGCGGGCGGGGCGTTCAGAAGTACGGGGGCGGCGTGAATAAGGCCTGGTGCGCCCCTCGTACGGGTGGGGTCCGCGATCCGGTTGACGACGGCCGACGCCCCCGCGGAGGGGTGCCGAGAGCCTCGTCCCGACGGGTGGGAAAGTCCCTTACGCACCGCTGTCCACCGCGTTGAGCTGCGTGTTCGTCTCGTGTGCCGCATCGTCCCCGCGGCGCGCACGATCGGCGCGGCAAGCCGGGCGGGGGTGGCCGGAGGGGGTAATCCAAGTGGTCTGACGGGGGTCGGATGGGCCATATCCGGTCACCAGTTGTGTCACTTGGTGCATCTGGGCGAGCTCAGTCTGTCACCCTGGCTGGGTGGGGAACGCCCGTATGCCGGATTTTGGCCGGGAGAGGACAGTGGGGACGACCTTCGCAGCGCAGGCCGCACGTCGATCCGCCGCGGTGTCGGTGGTGCGAAGAGAGCCCGCGGCGCCGGACAGCGGGGCCGGCGGCGACGACGAAGACGGCGGCGGCTGCGGCGGCTACGGAGGCGGCGGCTACGGCGCGGGAGGCGCCGGCGACGCGGACGGCACGGACGGCCCCGGCGCGGGGGCGGCCCGAGGCGGGCGGGCCCGCGACGGC
>NZ_BAAAPF010000262.1:0-10000 GCF_039531005.1 Streptomyces synnematoformans | reverse complement strand
GTCGACGGGGCCGGCCTGTGTCTGCCGCCCCTCCGCCGGCGGCTGCGCGCGGCGTGCGCCCGCCCCGGTCTGCTGGCCGGTGGCCGGCGGCGCCGGGGCGACGGCACGGGCCAGCCCCTCGGCCACGGCCCGTTCGATGTCCGCGGCGAGCTGCTGCGCCTCCGGCAGGCCCTGGTCCGCGAGCATGGCGGCGAGCCCGCCCGCGTACCCCTGGCCCACGGCTCTGATCTTCCAGGCGTCGCCCCGCCGGTACAGCTCCACGGCGGTGACCGCCGACTCGCTGTCCAGGCCGGTGATGACGAACCGCGCGATCGCCGTGCCGTCGAGGCCGGTGACGGCCACCGACGGCGGTGCGATGGCGCCGAAGCTCCGCGGCCCCGGCACGCCGGCGGGCAGCGCCAGCAGCACGTGCACGCGCTCCACGTCCGGCGGCATCACGTCCAGGTCCACCGCCAGCCGGTGTGCCGCCGCTGCCTGGCCGGGCACTTCGAGGCCCGGCAGCTGCGGCGCACCGGGGTGCGCGATCCGGCCCGGGTCGCTGACCCGGCCGTCCTCTCCGCCCAGCGTGGCGCCCGGTGTCACCGGGCTCCCCGCCGAAATCCTGATCTCCACCCGGGTCTGCGGCAGCGGATGATTCTGCCCGCGGACCAACTCGGCCGTCATGCGGCCCTCCCCTGCACTCGCTGCGGCCGTCGACGTCGCGTCATGCCTCGGAAACCGGTCGCCCCGTCCCCGCCTCAGAGAAGCGGCTGGATCGACGGCATGAGGTCCTGGAAGGTGCGGCCGTTCGCCGGCGAGCCGAGGGCGGTCATGCCCCAGCCGGAGCCCGTCCGGTGCACCTTGGCCATGATCTGGGCGGTGTACGTGCCGCCGCCGGTGAGGGTGTAGCGCGCCAGCTCCTGGCCGTTGGACTCGTCCACCAGCCGGCAGAAGGCGTTCTGCACCTCCGCGAAGGTCTGGCCGGTGAAGGAGTTCACGGTGAAGACGATCTGGTCGATGTGCACCGGTACGCGCTGCAGGTCGACCAGGACCGACTCGTCGTCGCCGCCCTGGCCGGCGCCGCCGACGAGGTTGTCACCGGTGTGCCGCACCGAACCGTCGTCGCTCACGAGGTGCTGGAAGAAGACGACGTCCACGGGCTGCTTGTCGGCGAAGAGCACGGCGGAGGCGTCGAGGTCGATCTCGCGCGTCCGCTTTCCGAAGAGGCCGCGGCGTTCGGCGGCCTGCCAGCCCAGTCCCATGCGTACCGCGTTGAGGGAGCCGCCATCGGACTTCTGCAGGCTGATGGCCTGACCCTTGGTCAAGTTGATCGACACGCTTACGTTCCCCTCCTGTCCGAACACGCCATGACCGGCGCGTTGCCCCGCACATTACGCAGGACAGCGGCCCTGTGCTCCCCCCGGGGGAGGATTTGTGGCTCTCCTGCTACACAGCACCGGTTGTGCGCTCCCGGCGGCCGCGCTCCGCGCACGCCCGGCGGGCGCCCGGCCGCCCCCGCACGACCCGGTGCTACGACAGCCCCGCCTCCTTCATCTGCCGCAGCTCCTTCTTCATCTCCGCCACCTCGTCCCGCAGCCGGGCGGCCACCTCGAACTGCAGCTCCGCGGCCGCGGCCCGCATCCGGGCGGTCATGTCCTCGATCTGCGCGGCGAGGTCGGCGGCGGGCGTCTCGGTGGGCGCGCTCCCGGCGGCGGCGCCCCTGCCGGGCCGGCCGGCGGGCTTCGTCTGCTGCCGCAGCTCCGGCACCGGCGCCTTCGCCGGGGCCTCGGGCTGCGTGGCCCGGTAGCCCGTGCCGAGCAGCGCCTCGGTGTCGACCTCCTCGCGGGCGATCTGCGCGACGATGTCGTTGATCTTCTTGCGCAGGGGCTGCGGGTCGATCCCGTGTTCGTCGTTGTACGCGATCTGCTTGGCGCGGCGCCGGTTGGTCTCGTCGATCGCCTTCTCCATGCCCGGCGTGATCTTGTCCGCGTACATGTGCACCTGGCCGGAGACGTTGCGCGCGGCGCGGCCGATGGTCTGGATGAGCGACGTGCCCGACCGGAGGAAGCCCTCCTTGTCCGCGTCGAGGATGGCGACGAGCGAGACCTCGGGCAGGTCCAGGCCCTCGCGCAGCAGGTTGATGCCGACCAGTACGTCGAACTCGCCGGCGCGCAGCTCGCGCAGCAGCTCGACGCGGCGCAGCGTGTCGACGTCGCTGTGCAGGTAGCGCACCTGGATGCCCAGCTCCAGGAAGTAGTCGGTGAGGTCCTCGGCCATCTTCTTCGTGAGCGTGGTGACGAGGACGCGTTCGTCCTTCTCCGCGCGCGTGCGGATCTCGTGCACCAGGTCGTCGATCTGGCCCTCGGTCGGCTTGACGACGACCTCGGGGTCGACAAGCCCGGTGGGCCGGATGATCTGCTCCACGACGCCGTCGCCGCGAGACAGTTCGTACGGCCCGGGGGTGGCGGACAGGTAGACGGTCTGGCCGATGCGCTCCAGGAACTCCTCCCACTTCAGCGGGCGGTTGTCCAGCGCGGACGGCAGCCGGAAGCCGTGGTCGACGAGGGTGCGCTTGCGGGAGGCGTCGCCCTCGTACATGGCACCGATCTGGGGGACGGTGACGTGCGACTCGTCGATGACGAGGACGAAGTCCTCCGGGAAGTAGTCCAGCAGGGTGTGCGGTGGAGAGCCGGTCTCGCGCCCGTCCATGTGCAGCGAGTAGTTCTCGACGCCCGAGCAGGTGCCGATCTGCTGGAGCATCTCCAGGTCGTACGTCGTGCGCATGCGCAGCCGCTGCGCCTCCAGCAGCTTGCCCTGCTTCTCCAGCGCCCCCAGCTGCTCGCCCAGCTCGGTCTCGATGCCGGCGACGGCCTTGGCCATGCGCTCGGGGCCGGCGATGTAGTGGGAGGCGGGGAAGACGTACAGCGCGTCGTCCTCGCTCATCACCTCGCCGGTCAGCGGGTGGAGCGTGGACAGGGCCTCGATCTCGTCCCCGAACATCTCGATGCGGACGGCCAGTTCCTCGTAGACCGGGAAGATCTCGACGGTGTCGCCGCGGACCCGGAACGTGCCGCGCGTGAACGCCTGGTCGTTGCGCGTGTACTGGATGTCGACGAAGCGGCGCAGCAACTGGTCCCGGTCGATCTCCTCGCCGACCTTCAGCGGCACCATGCGGTCGACGTACTCCTGCGGCGTGCCCAGGCCGTAGATGCAGGAGACGGAGGCGACCACGATGACGTCGCGGCGGGTGAGCAGCGAGTTCGTCGCGGAGTGGCGCAGGCGCTCCACCTCCTCGTTGATCGAGGAGTCCTTCTCGATGTACGTGTCCGTCTGGGGGACGTACGCCTCGGGCTGGTAGTAGTCGTAGTACGAGACGAAGTACTCCACGGCGTTGTTCGGCAGCAGCTCGCGGAACTCGTTCGCCAGCTGGGCTGCCAGCGTCTTGTTGGGCGCGAGGACCAGCGTGGGCCGCTGGAGGCGCTCGACCATCCAGGCCGTCGTCGCCGACTTGCCCGTGCCGGTGGCGCCGAGCAGCACGACGTCCCGCTCGCCCGCTCTGATCCGCCGTTCCAGCTCGTCGATGGCGGCGGGTTGGTCACCGCTGGGCTGGTACGGGCTGACGACCTCGAAGGGCGCCGTGGTGCGTTCGATGTCTGTGACGGGCCGCATGGTCCCACCGTACGACCCGCCACCGACAACGCGGACCGGATCGCCCGGGCACCCTCGCCGACCTGGCCCAATACCGCAGGCCCCGTTCGGCCGACCAGATGATTTCCAGCCGGACCGGCGGCGGCCGGGCGCGGGCAGTAAGCGCTTCCCCAACCCTCTCACCTGCGTCGACGGGAGTGCGCCGGCGTTCACCGCGCCGATATCGGCGTTCAATCTCTGTCCATCCCCGGCCTCGTACTCTGTCGCCTGCCACTGGGACCCTGCGGCGACAAGTGATCACCTCTAGCCGAGGAGACTGCATGCCCTCCCGCACGCTTACGCGCGCGTCCGGCGCCCTGACGGCCCTGGCCGGCATCGTACTCACCGCGACCGCCACGACCGCCACCGCGACCGCCGCCGAGCCCGCTGCCGGCACCGCCGCCGCCCCGGTCGTGACCGTCGCGCACCGCGGCGCCTCGGCGGTCGCCCCGGAGAACACCCTCGAAGCCGTCGACGTGGCCCATCAGATGGGCATCGACTGGGTCGAGAACGACGTGCAGCGCAGCAAGGACGGCGAGCTGGTCATCATGCACGACGACAACCTCGCCCGGACCACGAACGTGGAAGAGGTCTACCCCGACCGCGCCCCCTGGAAGGTCGCCGACTTCACCTGGAAGGAGATCAGCAGGCTCGACGCCGGCGGCTGGAAGGGCGAGGAGTGGGCCGGCGCGCGCGTGCCGACCCTGAAGCAGTACATGAAGCGGGTGACGCAGAACCGCCAGAAGCTGGTGCTGGAGATCAAGAAGCCGGAGCTGTACCCGGGGATCGAGAAGGAGATCCTCACCGAGCTGCGCAGGACGGGCTGGCTGAGCCGGGCGGCCGTGCGGAACAAGCTGGTCGTGCAGAGCTTCGGCGCCGACTCCCTCAGGACCGTGCACAAGCTGCGGCCGGACGTGAAGACCGGCTTCCTCGGCACCCCCGCCGTGGCGGACCTGCCCGCCTACGCCGCCTTCTCCGACCAGATCAACTCCCACCACGGCACCGTGTCCGCGGACTACTACGCGGCGGTGCACGCGCTTGAGGGCCCGCACGGCAAGCGGCTGGAGAGCTACACGTGGACCGTCGACGACCCGGCACGGGCCGTCGAGCTGGCCGGGTGGGGCGCGGACGGCATCATCACCAACAAGCCCGACGTGATCGCCGAGGCGCTTGAGGACGCCGGCTTCGGGGTCGCCGGCTTCGGGGTCGCCGCGCGGTAGCGCCCCGGGGCGGTCCGGTACGGACCGGGCGCGGCGGGCCGTGGGCCCGGCCGCGGTCAGCCGCCGTGCCGGCCGCCCCGCTCGAAGTACGTCGCCGCTCCCGAGCCAGCCGGCTCGGGGGCGGCGGCGCTCCCGCCGAAGACGGTGCCCCCGCCGACGGCAGCGTCCCCGCCGAAGGCGGCCTCTCCGCCGAAGGCGGCGTCCTCGTCCTCGACGGACACCCGCCACTCGTTCTCCAGCGGGTCCATGCCGACGAACAGCCCGACGAACACCAGGAGCAGCACCGGCCCGATCAGGATCGGCGCCAGGATCTCCGCCGGGCTCTTGCCCTCCGCCGCCCCGTTCACGGCCTGGGCCTGCACCTCCAGCGCCGCCATCCCCGTGTAGTGCATGCCGGAGACGGCCACGCCCATGATCAGCGCGGCGCCCACCGCGACGCCGAACCGCTTGACGGTCATCGCCAGCCACAGCGCGGCCGTGGCGGCGACCACGGCGATGAGCACGGACAGCGCGACGACCATGCCGTCGTACTCCAGCCGCCCGCGGTCCATCTTCATGCCCGCCATGCCGAGGTAGTGCATGGCCGCGACGCCGAGGCCGGTGATGACGCCGCCGGTGGTGAGCGCGAACGCGGTACGGCCCAGGTAGCCGACGATGAAGACGCCGACGCCGACCACCAGGACGGCGACGCCGAGGCTCGCCAGCGTGATCGGCACGTCGTAACCGATGTGGACGGAGTCGGCGGTGAAGCCCATCATCGCGATGAAGTGCATGGTGAAGATGCCCGTGCCGATGGCCACCGCGCCGAGCAGCAGCCAGCCGGCCCGGCGCGCGGGCTCGACGGTCAGCGCGCGCATGGTGCAGCGAAGCCCCAGGGCACTGCCGACCGCGGCCATGACGAAGGCGGTGACGGGGGTGAGCAGGCCATACGTGAACCCGTCGACGGGCACGGGGGCAGCGAGCACGGAGTGACTCCCGGGTCTACTGATGCGTCTACAGACGTGTCGACAGATGTACAAGGCAACCAGAGGAAATCGTAGGTCTGTGCGAGTCGGGATCGAAACGTCCGTCCCGCGGTCGGCACAGCCGATACGCAATCGGTACCTGCCCGTCTGCGGCGCGGACCCGGAACGGAGCGGGGCCGGGCGGTGGGCGATCGGGGGTGGTCGGGGGGGCGGTTGTCGGTGCCGTGTCCTACGCTCGCGGCATGGACGCCACCGATGCCCTCGCGCCCCGGCAGGTCCGCCGGGTGGTCGACTCGCCGATCGGCCCGCTGCTGCTCGCCGCGACGGACCGGGGGCTGGTCAAGGTCGGGTTCCACGCGAAGCCGGGGGCCGCGGGCGCCGGCGGCGCGGCGGAGCCGGCGGGTCCCGCCGGGCACATAGCCGCGGCCGAGCGGCAGTTGCGGGCGTACTTCGCCGGCGACCTGAAGGACTTCCGGCTGGAGCTGGACTGGTCGCTGTCCGACGGCTTCCACCGGCGGGTGCTGGAGGAGCTGGCGGCCGCGGTGCCGTACGGCTCGGTCGTCAGCTACCAGTTCCTCGCCGACCGCGTCGGCGAGCCCGGCGCGGCGCAGGCGGTCGGGCGGGCCATGGCGTCGAACCCGTTGCCGGTCGTGGTGCCCTGCCACCGCGTCGTCGAGAGCGACGGCGGCCTGGGCGGCTTCGGCGGCGGGCTGGAGACGAAACGGAGCCTGCTGGCGCTGGAGGGCGTGCTGCCGGAGCCGCTGTTCTGACGCGGTGAGCGGGCGGACGGGCCGGGGGCGCCCCGGGCCGGCCGGGCCGAACGGGCCGGCACGACGGACGTACGAGGGAGGCTCCGGGCGTGGGCAAGCAGATCGCCCTGCTGCGCGGCATCAACGTCGGCGGCAGGAACAAGGTCCCCATGGCCGGGCTGCGCGCCGCGCTGACCGACCGCGGCTTCGGCGGCGTCGCCACGTACGTCGCCAGCGGGAACGTCGTCTTCGACGACCCCGGCACCCCGCCGGAGAAGACCGCCGAGGCCGTCGAGGCGGCCGTCGAGGAGGAGTTCGGCGTGCGGGTGGGGGCCGTCGTCCGCACCCGGGACGAGATCGCCGCGGTCGTCGCCGCCAACCCGCTGCCGGAGGGCGCCGCGGAGCCGGCCCGCTTCCTGGCCGTGTTCCTGTCCGGGCCGGCGCCGGCGGACGCCTGGTTCCGTACCGCCGACCCCGCGGCGTACGCGCCCGACCGGTACGAGATCGGGGACCGCGTCGTCTACGTCTGGTGCCCGGGCGGGCTCGGCCGGTCGAAGCTGGCGGCCGACTTCTCCGGCCGCAAACTGGCGGTGACGGCGACCGCGCGCAACTGGAACACGGTCCTCAAGCTGCTGGAGCTGGCGGACGGCTGACCCGCGGGACACGGCCGGGCCCGCCCAGCCGGCCCGGCGCGGCTCATCCGGGCGTATCCGGGCCCGTCCCGGGCCGCCCGCGGTCCAGCTCCCGCGCCCACGCCTCCAGCGCCTCGAAGTCCTCCTCCACCAGCCCCCGCGCGGGGTTGATCTGCCGCAGCAGCGCCTCCCCCGCGTGGTGCTCGGCGATCCACTCGGCGTCGGCCGCCGTGATCTCGTCGTCCACCCAGGCGAACGTCCGGCCGGCGGCCCAGGCGGCGACGTGCCGCGTCTTCCAGTACAGCCCGTCCGGGTCGTCTGTGGTGAACATCGTCGGCCACTCGATGACCGGCAGCGGCGGCAGCCCCAGCACCCGGTCGCCGATGACGGTGTTGGCCTCGTGCATCCACGTCGTCGCCCACACCAGTCGGTACGGCAGCGACAGCAGCCGCTCCCCGTGCGCCGGCCGCAGCCACAGCCGGAGCGGCCCGGCGGGCATCCCGGTGACCACGTACTCGCCATACCCGGGCGGCTGGGCCCCGGCGGCGTACGGGTTGAGAGGGCCGTCGACGTCGAGCAGGAGGAGGGGGCGTTCCGGGGGGTCGGAGGCGGCGGCGGGCGGGGCGGCGTCGGAGTCGGCGGCGCGGTCAACGTCGTCCATCCTCCGAAGGTAGGCGCTGCCGCCGCCGGTGCAGAGGCCCGCGCGTGCGCCCGTTCCGCGAGGCACCCCGACGGCCGCCGCGCCGGGGCCCGGCTGCCGGCCGTTCCGCCCACCCCCTAGGGTCTGGGCCATGGCGATCCCCGAGGTCATCCCGATACGTCACGAGCCCGGCTACCGCACCGAGAACATCGGGCGTTACGCGGACGGGCAGTTCCTGGCCTCGATCACCGCCGCGTACCCGCCCGGCTACCGCATGGGCCCCGACTGGCTGGAGCACCGCCGCTGGTTCGCCGTCCTGCACCGCTTCGACGGCGAGGGCCGGCACACCGGCTCCGACATCTGGACCCCGGGGCCCGGCGTCCCCGCGGACGGGCGGCTGGACGCGAAGATGGAGGGCTGGCTCGACGAACTGCCGGGGCTGGTCTTCGGCGACATCGCGATCAGGCCGTTCGAGGTCACGGTGGACGGGATCCGCTTCGGGCTGGTCGCCGAGCGGCACGCGGAGCCGGGCGCCGGTGACGGTGGCGGTGGCGGCGCCGGAGAAGACGAGCCGGACTGGGCGGTGTTGTACCCGGACCGGCTCGGTTTCCACGCGCCGTGGGACGGCCTGTACGACACGTAGGGGCTGATCACCGGGGCCCGGCGGCCGTACGGTGGGCGCATGCACCTGACCGACGAGGTCCGCGACGCGCTCGCGGACCGGCGCCCGGTCGTCGCCCTGGAGTCGACGATCATCGCCCACGGCCTGCCCCGCCCCCGCAATCTGGAGGTGGCGGCGGAGCTGGAGGACATCGTCCGCTCCGCCGGCGCCGTGCCCGCCACCGTCGCCGTGCTCGACGGCATCCCGCACGCCGGCCTCGGCGGGGCGCAGTTGGAGCGGATCGCGTCCGACGACACCGTACGCAAGCTGACCGTGCGCGACCTCGCGCCGGCCGCCGCCCTCGGCGCCAGCGGCGCGACGACCGTCGCGGCCACGGCGTTCCTCGCGGCCCGCGCGGGGATCGGCGTCTTCGCCACCGGCGGGCTGGGCGGGGTGCACCGGCGGTGGACGGAGGCGCAGGACGAGTCGGCGGACCTGCGGCTGCTCGCGGAGACGCGGATCGCGGTGGTGTGCGCGGGGGTGAAGTCGATCCTGGACGTGCCGGCGACGCTGCAGCGCCTGGAGACGCTGGGCGTGACGGTGCTCGGCTACGGCACGGCGGAGTTCCCGGGGTTCTATCTGCGGACGTCCGGTGAGCCGGTGGAGTGGACGGTCCGTACTCCGGCGGAGGTCGCAGCGGTGCTGGGCGCCCAACGGGACCTCGGCGTGCCGCCGTCGGCGGTGATCGTGGCCAACCCGGTGCCGGCCGCGGAGCAGTTGGACCCGGTAGTGCACGACGCGGTGCTGGCCGACGCCCTGCGCGAGGCGGACCGGCGGGGCGTGCGCGGGCAGGCGATCACGCCGTTCCTGCTGGGGTATCTGACGGAGCACACGCGCGGGGCGTCGCTGGAGGCGAACCTCGCGGCGGTGCGGGGGAACGTACGGCTCGCCGCGGAGATCGCGGTGCACAGCGGGGCGTGAGGTGCGGCGTGTGACCTGCCGGCGGTGAGCGGGCCGCGGGGCCCACTCCGCGGCGCATTCGGTCACGAGACGCGCCTGCGCCACGGCCGCGCGCGCAGCCGGCCGGCAACCCCGCCGTGCGGGGCGGCGGCGAGCGCTTCGCGGACGGCGGCGGTGAAGCACTCCGGTTCGCGGAAGAGCTGGCGTGGTGTGGTGTGGACGAGGTGCAGCCCCAGCGATTCGAGGGCGTTGTGGTGGTCCACGGTGCCGTCGTCGTCGCGGTACGGCGGCTCGGCGAGGTGGAGCAGGACGCCGGTGCGGGGCCAGTGGGCGTGCGGGGTGGTGAGCCAGTAGCCGTCGAGGTGCAGGTGGGTGCGCCAGAGCGGGGGCGGCAGGCCCGCGGCGCGGAGCACGGTGCGGGCCCGGATCTCGGCGGGTGCGCGGACGGCGGGGCCGAGGGCGGCGAGCACTGGGGCGACGTCGGGGCGGGTGTGCAGGCCGGCGGCGCGGAGCGCGGCCGCCAGGGTGGCCGGCGGAGTGCCGTGGGCGTCCCGCAGTTCGCCGAGC
>NZ_BAAAPF010000261.1:1328-10050 GCF_039531005.1 Streptomyces synnematoformans | reverse complement strand
CCTGCGGCTCCGGCTCCTCCTCGGCCGGCTCCGCGGGCTCGGTCCCCGGCGCCGCGGAGCCGTTGCTCCCCGCGCCCTTGCCGGCGTCGCCGTCCGCCCCCGCCGCGCTGATCGCGCGCCAGGCGGTGTCCGCCGCCTGCTGCTCCGCTTCCTTCTTGCTGCGGCCGGTGCCGGTGCCGTACGTGACACCACCGACGCGGGCGGCAGCCGTGAAGGTCTTCTCGTGGTCCGGGCCGGTCTCGCTGACCAGGTACTCCGGCACGCCCAGCCCTCTGGCGGCCGTCAGCTCCTGCAGCGACGTCTTCCAGTCCAGTCCCGCCCCGAGGTTCGAGGACTTCTCGATCAGCGGGTCGAACAGCCGGTGCACCAGCTCCGACGCCGCGTCGAGTCCCTTGTCCAGGTAGACCGCGCCGATGACGGCCTCCAGCGTGTCCGCGAGGATCGACGCCTTGTCCCTGCCGCCCGTGCCCTCCTCGCCCCGGCCGAGCCGGATGAACGCGCCGAGGTCGAGCCCGCGGCTCACCTCGGCGAGCGCACGCGAATTGACCACCGCGGCCCGGAGCTTGGCCAGCTGGCCCTCGGGCAGATCGGGGTGGCCCCGGAACAGCGTGTCGGTGACCACCAGGCCGAGCACCGAGTCCCCGAGGAACTCCAGCCGCTCGTTGGTGGGCAGACCGCCGTTCTCGTACGCGAACGAGCGGTGGGTCAGGGCGCGTACCAGAAGGGCGGGCTCGAGTTCGTACCCGAGCCGCCCTTCCAGGACCTGGGGGGACGAGGCCGTATCCGGATGTCCAGCCGGCGCCTTCCGCGGCGTAGTGGCATCTGACATGAGCCTTCTCCCCGTCGCTCAGACCTCGAGGACCTGGCGGCGGTTGTACGTGCCGCAGTTCGGGCAGGCGATGTGCTGCTGCTTGGGCTCGTGGCAGCGCTCGCACGCCACCAGGTGCGGGACCGCAGCCTTCCACTGCGACCGGCGGTGGCGCGTGTTGCTGCGCGACATCTTCCGCTTCGGAACGGCCACGGCTACTTCTCCTGCTTCTCGCCGGCGCCGTCGTCAGCGCCGCTCGTGTCGTCCTTCTCGCCGTCCGGGACGGTCTCGGCGAGTCCCTGCAACGCCGCCCACCGGGGGTCGACGACGTCGTGGCGGTGGTCCGGGTCGTCCGCGAGCCGCGCCCCGCAGTCGGGGCACAGGCCCGGGCAGTCCTCCCGGCACACCGGCTGCAGCGGCAGTGCGAGCACCACCGCGTCGCGCAGCTCCGGTTCGAGGTCGAACATGTCGTCCTCAAGGTAGAGCGTCTCCTCCTCCGCGTCCGCCTCCTCGGCGTCCGCGCCGGACCCGCCGCCGCGGGCCACGCGGCCCCTGGCGTCGGTCTCCGGGTAGGAGTACATCTCCTGGAAGTCCACTCGAATCTCCTGTTCGAGCGGCTCCAGACACCTTACGCACTCACCCGTCGCCCGTGCCCGGGCGGTGCCCGTGACGAGCACGCCCTCCATCACCGACTCGAGCCGCAGCTCGATCTCGACGGGGTCGTCCTCCGGCACGCCCACGACCTCGTTGCCGAGGTCCTTGGGCGCCGGCACGGTGCGGGTCAGCCGCTTGAGCGTACCGGGACGACGGCCCAGGTCCCGTGTGTCGAACACGAGCGGGGCGCGGTGGTCCGGATGGGCTTTCAGGGCTTTCCTGCTTTCGTGCACCCTGCGCGTGACGGGCAGGGACGGGCGCGGTGCGATACGGCGAGGATCCAGAATACGCCAGACCGCGCCCAGGGCCCAATCCGGGCGCCCGGTCCGCGGGCGCCCCGCCGGCGGCTCAGCGGCCGCGGTCGTCGTACTGCCGCAGCTGCTCCATGTCGATCATGCCGGTGTCGAAGAGGCTCGTCTCGTCCAGCGCGGCCGGCGCCGGGGGGTAGCCGCCGTGCTGCGGCACGTGCGCCTCGCCCTGGCCGTACGGGGCCTGCTGGGCGGCGTCGGCGTACGGGCCGGGCCCGGGCTGCTCCGGCTGGCCGGCCTGCTGCGGCCAGCCGTAGCCGGGGTCGGGCTGCTCGTAGCCCTGCTGGTACCCCTGCTGGTAGCCCTGGCCGTAGTCCTGCGGGTAGTCCGGCTGCTCCGGCTGCGGGTAGCCGGCGGGGGCGTACCCCTGCGCGGCGGTGCCGTCGTAGTACGCCGCGGCGGCGGGCTGCGGGACGGCCTGCGGCGGGGCCTGGGCAGGTGGCGGCGCCGGCGCCGGGTCGTCGGCCAGCTCGGCCAGCTCGGCCAGGTAGCTCTCGTCGGAGCCCGGGCGCCCCTGGCCGGCCTGGCCGAAGGTCTCGCCGAGCTGGTCCGTGGGCCGGGCGCCCTGCAGCTTCTGCCGGCCGCGGCCGACCGCCTCCAGGGTCTTGGCCAGCACCGACTGGAACGCCTGGAACTGCGCGTCGACGTAGGTGTCGGCGCGCCTGCGCTGCTCCTCCGGGTCGGCGCTGCGCTCCGGCGCCGCGTCGGGGCCCTCGCCGGCCGCGTCGAAGCCCTGCGGGTCGTCGTACCCCGGGGCGCGGCCCAGCAGCTTGTCCCGGCCGCGGTCGACCGAGCCGATGGTCTTGGTGAGGACGACCTCGAAGTTGGCGAGCTTGCTGTCGACGTAGTCGTCGGCCTCGACGCTGATCTGCTCGGCCTCCTGGCGGGCCGCGCCGAGGATCCGGTCGGCCTCGGCCTGGGCGCGCCGGGCCACCTCGGTGTCCGAGATCAGTGCGCTGCGCTGCCGCTGCGCCTCGTCGAGGATCTGCTCGGCCTCCCGGCGCGCCTCCTCGACCACCTGCTCGCGCCCGCCGAGCAGCTGCTGCGCCTGGGCCAGCGACCCGGGCAGGGCCTCGCGCACCTCGTTCAGCATGCCGAGCAGCTCGGCACGGTTGACCACGCACGACGCCGACATGGGCATGGACCGCGCGCCCTGCAGGGCCTCCGCGATCTCGTCGAGCTTCCTCTGCACGTCCATGGTTGAAGACTCTACGGCGCCCGGCTAGGAGTTGGTGAGGCGTTCGCCAAGTGCCCGGTCGACCACCGGCGGCACGAGGTGGGACACGTCGCCGCCCCAGGTGGCGACCTCCTTGACCAGGCTGGAGGAGAGGAAGCTGTAGGTCGGGTTGGTGGGGACGAAGAGGGTCTCCACGCCCGAGAGGCCGTTGTTCATCTGGGCCATCTGCAGCTCGTAGTCGAAGTCGCTGACGGCGCGCAGCCCCTTGACGATGGCGGGGATGTCGCGCTCCTTGCAGTAGTCGACGAGCAGCCCGTGGAAGCTCTCGACCTCCACGTTGCCGTACTCCGTCGTGCATTCGCGGATCAGGTCCATCCGCTCCTCGACGGTGAACAGCCCCTTCTTCGACTTGTTGATCATCACGGCGACGTGCACGACGTCGTAGAGCTTCGAGGCTCTGGCGATGATGTCGAGATGTCCGTTGGTGACGGGGTCGAAGGACCCCGGACAGACGGCGCGGCGCACGGGAGGTTCCTCGCTCTCGGATCCGGTCGTGAGGGTCATGAGGGTCTCGGCAGACGGGGGCGGGGCGGGAGTCGGGAACGGAACGGGAACGGGGTCGGTGGGGCGGGCGGTCAGGGCCCGGGGGCGGCGGCGCGACCGTACCAGAGCGTGCCCTCGCCGTAGCGCCTGGCCCGCAGCCCCTCGAACCCGCCGGGCCAGGGGAATCCGCCGCCCCGGGTGCTGCGCTCCACGGTGACGAGCGCGCCCGGCGACAGCCAGTCGTGGGTACGGAGTGTGACGAGGATCTCGCCGACCGCGGCGTCGGCGACCTCGTACGGCGGGTCGAGGAAGGCCACGTCGTACGGGTCCGGGGGCGGCGGCCCGGCGACGACCTGCTCCGCGCGGGCGGCGCGCACCTCGGCGCCGGGCAGGCCGAGGGCGCGGGCGTTCCGCCGGATGACGCGGGCGGCGCGGGCGTCGGCCTCGACGAGCAGCGCGTGCCCGGCGCCACGGGACAGCGCCTCCAGGCCGACGGCGCCGGAGCCGCCGTACAGGTCGAGGACGCGCAGGCCGTCGAGCGGGCCGAGCAGGGCCTGCCAGGTGGAGAAGAGGCCCTCGCGGGCGCGGTCGGACGTGGGCCGGGTGCCGGTGCCGGGTGGCACCGCGAGGCGCCGCCCGCCGGCGGTTCCGGCGATCACGCGGGTCATGGCTGCTGGGTGTCCTTGTCCTCACGGGCGCGGTCCGTCCCACGATATGCCCCGGGGTGACGGCCGCGGTGCCGCCGGCCTCAGCCCTTGTCGAGGAACTGCTCCCGCTCGTCGTCCAGCAGGCTCGCCAGCGCCCCGCGCAGCTCCGGGTACGCCGTCAGCTCCGGGTCCGCCGCCACGAGCGCCGCCGCCGCGTCGCGGGCCTCGGCGATGACGTCCTCGTCGTCGATGACCGCGAGCATCTTCAGGCTGGAGCGGGCCCCGGACTGCGCCTGCCCGAGCACGTCGCCCTCGCGGCGCTGCTCCAGGTCGATACGGGAGAGCCGGAAGCCGTCCTGCGTGGCGGCCACCGCGTCCAGCCGGGTGCGGGCCGGGGTGCCCTCCGGCATCTCGGTGACCAGCAGGCACAGCCCCGCGGCCGAGCCGCGGCCGACCCGGCCACGCAGTTGGTGGAGCTGGGAGACGCCGAAGCGGTCGGCGTCCATGATGACCATGACGGTGGCGTTCGGGACGTTGACGCCGACCTCGATGACGGTGGTGGCGACCAGCACGTCCACCTCGCCGGCGGCGAAGCGGCGCATCACGTCGTCCTTGGCGTCCGGCTGCATCCGGCCGTGCAGCACCTCGACCCGGAGCCCCGCCAGCGGCGCCCCGGGGCCGGCGGAGAGCTGCGCGGCGACGTCCAGCACCGCCAGCGGCGGGCGCTTCTCCGCCTCGTCCTCCGGCGACGGCGCCGGCTTCGCGCCCTTCCCGCCGGGCGCCTTGCCGGCCCCCGCGGCGCCCCTGCCCTCCGGCTCCTCCGCGGAGTCGCCGATGCGGGGGCAGACGACGTACGCCTGGTGGCCGCCCTCGACCTCCTCGCGCACCCGCTCCCAGGCGCGGGAGAGGAAGTGCGGCTTGTCGGCGGCCGGCACGACGTGGCTGGCGATCGGCGAGCGGCCGGCCGGGAGCTGGTCGAGCACGGAGGTCTCCAGGTCGCCGAAGACCGTCATCGCGACCGTGCGCGGGATGGGCGTGGCGGTCATGACCAGCAGGTGCGGCGTGCGCTTGGCGTCGCCGCGGTTGCCCTTCGCGCGCAGCGCGTCCCGCTGCTCGACGCCGAAGCGGTGCTGCTCGTCGACGACGACCAGGCCCAGGTCGTGGAACTGCACCTGGTCCTCGATGAGCGCGTGCGTCCCGACGACGATCCCGGCCTCGCCGACGGCCAGGTCGAGCAGCGCGCCGCGGCGCGCCGCCGCGCTCGTGGAGCCGGTGAGCAGCACGACCTTCGTCCCGTGTTCGGCGCCGCCGAGGAGGCCGGCCTCGGCCAGGTCGCCCATCATCTCGGTGATCGACCGGTGGTGCTGCTGCGCCAGCACCTCGGTCGGCGCGAGCAGCGCCGCCTGCCCGCCCGCGGCCACGACGGCGAGCATCGCGCGCAGCGCCACGAGCGTCTTGCCGGAGCCCACCTCGCCCTGCAGCAGGCGGTGCATGGGGTGGTCGGTGGCCAGGTCGGCGAAGATGTCGGCGGAGACGGCCCGCTGCCCCTCGGTGAGGGTGAACGGCAGCCGGGCGTCGAAGTCCGCGAGCAGCCCCTCGGCGGGCGCGACCCGCGGCACGGCGGGCAGCTGGCCGTCCGCGTGCCGGCGCCGGGCCAGGGCGACCTGGAGGACGAACGCCTCGTCCCACTTCAGCCGCTCGCGCGCCGCCCACAGGTCGGCCTTGGTACGCGGCCGGTGGACCTTGACGAGGGCCTCCCGCAGCGGGACGAGCCCGCGCTCCGCGCGCAGCGCGGCGGGCAGCGGGTCGGCGACGCCCTCCCAGCCCGTGGCCTCCAGGCCGTCGAGCACGGTGTCGACGGCCTGCTGGAGCTGCCAGGAGGCGAGCTGGCGGCAGGCCGGGTACAGCGGCAGGAGCTTGTTCGCCCACTCGTCGGCGGCGGCGTCCTCGCTGCGGGCGGCCCGGCCGTCCCGGTCGTCCCGGCCCGCCAGCGGCTTGTAGTCGGGGTGGGCGAGCTGCCGCTTGCGGTTGAAGACGGTGACCTTGCCGGCGAAGAGGGCGCGGCGGCCGGGCAGCAGCTCCTTCTGCGGGTGGTACGCGCCGCGGCCGAAGAAGACGAGGGTCAGCCGGCCGCTGCCGTCGGTGATGACCACTTCGAGGCGGCGCCCCCGGCCCGTGCCGAGCATGGCGGCCTTCTCCACCTGCGCGACGACCGTGACGTGCTCGTCGACCTCCAGGTCGGCCAGCCGCGTCAGCTCGCCGCGCTCGGCGTACCGCCGCGGGTAGTGGTGCAGCAGGTCGCCGACGGTGTGCAGCCCGAGGTGCTCCGCCATCGCTTTGGCGGTCCGGTCGCCGACGGACGTCTTCAGAGGCTCTTCCAGCACGGACACGCGTCCATTGCACACCATGGGGCCGACAGTGCGCGGGAACCCTGGTAACCGGAGGCCGCCCGGTTCTACGATGGTCCGCCCCGAACTCCCCCTCGCGATCACCGGTGCCGACGGGATCGCCCGACCCGCGCCGCCCGCCCACCCCCCGCCGGCGCTTCCGCGATGACTTCTGAGAACGCTGCGCACGCCTCGTCCCACACCTTTCAGGTCGACCTGCGCGGCCTGGTCGACCTGCTTTCGCACCACCTCTATTCCAGTCCGCGGGTCTATCTGCGCGAGCTGCTGCAGAACGCGGTCGACGCCGTCACCGCGCGGCGCGCGGCCGATCCCGCCGCACCGGACCGGATCCGGCTGTACGCGGCGCCGGACGCGGCCTCCGCGGACCGCCCCGGCGGCCCGGCGGCCGGGCTGCGCGTCGAGGACAGCGGCGTGGGGCTGACGGAGGCCGAGATGCACGAGCTGCTCGCCACCATCGGCCGCAGCTCCAAGCGCGCCGGGGACCTGGAGTCCGCGCGGGCCGGGTTCCTGGGCCGGTTCGGCATCGGGCTGCTGGCGTGCTTCCTGGTCGCCGAGCGGATCCGGGTGGTCAGCAGGTCGGCCCGGGAGCCGGCGGCGCCGCCGGTGGAGTGGACGGCCGCCGACGACGGTTCGTACACGGTACGGACCCTCCCCCCGGCCGCCCGCCCGGAGCCCGGGACCACCGTGTACCTGACGCCGCGGCCCGGCTGCGCCGAGTGGTTCGACCCGGCGCGGGTCACCGAACTCGCCCGCGACTTCGGCTCGCTCCTGCCGTACGACGTGCGCGTCGGCGGGACGCCGGTCACCGACCTGCCCGCCGTCTGGGACCGCCCGTACCCGAGTCCGGCGGCCCGCCGGGTGGCGCTCGCGGGCCACTGCCGGGACGTCTTCGGCTTCACCCCGCTCGACGCCGTCGAGCTGAACGTGCCGCTCGCGGGC
This sequence comes from Streptomyces synnematoformans, assembly GCF_039531005.1. Taxonomy (NCBI): domain Bacteria; kingdom Bacillati; phylum Actinomycetota; class Actinomycetes; order Kitasatosporales; family Streptomycetaceae; genus Streptomyces; species Streptomyces synnematoformans. Next base: position 2,566 of record NZ_BAAAPF010000261.1, on the reverse strand, counting down.
GTGCGCGGGGTCGCGTACGTGCTGCCGTCCGCCGTCAGCCCCACGCAGCGCGCCGGGCACCGCGTGCACCTGAAGGGCATGCTGCTCACCGCGCGCGCCGAAGGGCTGCTGCCGGACTGGGCGTTCTTCGTCCGCTGCGTCGTCGACACCGACAGCCTGCGCCCGACCGCCTCGCGGGAGGCGCTGTACGAGGACGAGACGCTCACCGCCGTACGCGAGGCGCTCGGCGGCGCCGTACGCGACTGGCTGACGTCGCTGGCCGCCGCCGACCCGGACCGGCTCGCGCAGTTCCTCGCCGTGCACCACCTGGGCGTGAAGTCGCTCGCGCGGCACGACGAGGAGATGCTGCACCTGATGCTGCCGTGGCTGCCGTTCGAGACCACCGACGGGCAGCTGTCGCTGGCGGAGTTCGCGCAGCGCCACCCGGTGGTGCACTTCACCCGCAGCGTGGAGGAGTTCCGGCAGGTGGCGCCGATCGCGTCGGCGCAGGGCATCGGCGTCGTCAACGGCGGCTACACGTACGACGCGGAGCTGGTCGAGCTGCTGCCCCGGGCCCGGCCCGGGACCGCGGTCGCCGAGCTGGACCCGGACACCGTCACCGCCCATCTGGACGGCGTCGACCCGGCCGAGGAGCTGGCCCTGTCCGGCTTCCTCGGCGTCGCCCGGGCCCGCCTCGACCCGCTCGCGTGCGACGTCGTGCTGCGCGCGTTCCACCCGCTGACCGTGCCGGCCCTCCACCTCGACGACCGCGCCGCCCGGCACGAGCGGGCGCGGGCGGACGAGGAGGAGCAGGCCGACGAGCTGTGGGCGGACATCCTCGGCAGCCTGCGCGGCGGCACGCCGCGCGCCCGGCTCGTACTCAACCACCGCAGCCCGCTGGTGCGCCGGATCAGCGGGCTGGGCGCCCCGGAGCTGGTGGGCAGCGCGGTGGAGGCGCTGTACGGGCAGGCGCTGCTGATGGCGCAGCGCCCGCTGCGGCCGGCCGACTCGGCGCTGCTGAACCGGGCGTTCGCGGGACTGCTGGAGTGGGCGACGCACCCGCCGGGGGCGGCGGAGACGCCCGGCGGGAACGGCGGCGACCGCGGCGCCGGGCGGGAGGACGGCCGATGAGCGAGCGGAGCGAGCGAATCATTCAAAGGTGCGCGCTGTGCTCACAGCCCGCCGAGCGAAGTGAGGCTGGCGCATGAGCGAGCGGAGCGAGCGAATCATTCAAAGGTGCGCGCTGTGCTCACAGCCCG
>NZ_BAAAPF010000261.1:0-1228 GCF_039531005.1 Streptomyces synnematoformans | reverse complement strand
CCGAGCGAAGCGAGGCTGGCGCATGAGCACCGGCACCCCCTCCCCCGCGCCGGCCGGGCCGCCCGCCGACATCCACGCCTTCCGGCGCGCGCTGGAGGAGAACGCGCGGGAGCCCGAGGGGCCCGGGCGCAATGCGGGCGCCGAGCGGCTGCTCGCCGAGGCGGAGCAGGCGGGCCGGGCGGGCTTCGTCGTCGAGGCGCTGATCCACCTGCTGCAGACGTACAACTTCAGCTCCGAGCAGGACAAGATGTTCGTCCCGTTCGCGCGGTTGCTGCGCATGTGGGACGAGCGGCCGGAGGACTTCGACGAGGAGGACGCGCACCGGCTGTTCTGGATGTTCAAGTGGGTCTCCTCCGGGATGACCGACCAGCCGCACATCCCGCTGGCCGCGATGGAGAAGTGGCTCGCCGAGATGGAGCACCGCTACCGCGTCGCGGGCCACAGCGAACGGGCCGTGCGGCAGGCGGAGTACCGCATCGCGGAGCACGTCGGCGACGACGCCCGCGCCGCCCGCGCGTACGCCGCCTGGCGCGCCGCCGAGCGCGACTCCATGAGCGACTGCCACGCCTGCGAGCTGCGCGGCCAGGGCAGCTGGGAGGCGGGCCACGGCAACGACGCGGGGGCGCTTGAGCTGTGGCGGCCGGTGCTTACCGGCGTGCACACCTGCGCGCACGAGCCGCACGCCACGCTCGCGGAGTCGCTGCTGCCGCTGCTGCGGCTGGGCCGCCTCGACGAGGCGCGGGCCGGTCATCTGCGCGGGCACCGGATGGTGCGGCGGATGGAGAGCATGCGGTTCGCGTTCGCGCGGCACGTGGAGTTCTGCGCGCTGACGGGCAACGAGGCGCGGGGGCTCGAACTGCTGGCGGAGCGCCCGGCGTATCTGGCAGACCGGGGGGAGCCGTCGAGCCTGATGGCGTACCTGGCGGTGACGGCGCTGCTGACGCGGCGGCTGGCGGCGCTGGGGATGGGCGGTGAGCGGGTGGTGGGCCCGCCGGCGGCCGGGGGCGCGGACGGGGAGTGGACGGTCGCGGAGCTGGGTGCGTACGCGGAGCGGGAGGCGCTGACGCTGGCCGGGCGCTTCGACGCGCGGAACGGTACGGCGGCGGTGTCGGAGAACGTACGCGAGCGGATGGCCCGGGAGCCGCTGGTGGAGCGGCTGCCGCTGGGGCTGCGGGCGCGGCGGCCGCGGTGGCGGGGCGCGGCGGGGGTTACGGCGGGGCCGGCGTGT
>NZ_BAAAPF010000260.1:0-10202 GCF_039531005.1 Streptomyces synnematoformans | reverse complement strand
TACGGGACCGGCGCGAGACCCGGCCCCTGCCGCATCCCCCCGCCCGTGCCAGCGCCTGTGCCGGCGCCCGCGGTCGTGCCCGCGCCCCGGTCCGCGCCCCCGCCTGCCGCCCCGCCTGCTCCCGCCGCCGTGCCCGCTCCCGCGTCTGCGCCTGCTCCCGCGTCCGCGTCCGCGTCCGCGCCCGCTCCCGCGCCCCCGAAGTACGCCCCGGCCACGACGGTCACCGCCTCCGCGACCGCCGCGGGCTCCGGCATCCCCAGGGCCTCGGCGAGGGTACGGACCACCCGCACCCGGGTCTCGCCCCCGGGGCCTGCCGCCGCCGCCCGCCGGAGCGCGGCCGGCTCCAGCCGGGCGAGTTCGGCCGTCACGAAGGCGCGCCGCCGCCGGTGTGTCTCACCGGAGCTGAACCGGGCCACGGTCGCCCGCAGCCACGCCATGCTCGCCCCCGCGGGACCGCCGCCGCCCGCCGGCGGCTCCGGGACCAGGGCCGGGTCGGCGAGGGCCGCCCGCACGTCCGCGTGGCGGTCGAGTTCATGCGTCCGGTGCGTGGTCATGGCCCCGACGCTAGGCGCGGAACAGTTCGGCGCGGCCCGAACCGTGCGTGCGCCATCCTGGAGGCATGTCCTCCCTCGCCGAGACCGCCGGTCTCTTCGCCGACCGCACCCGGGCCGTCTTCTGCCAGGCGCTGCTGGACGGCCGGGCCTGGACGGCGGGCGAGCTGGCCCGGCACGCGGGGGTGCGCCCCTCCACCGCCAGCGAGCAACTGTCCCGCCTCATCGAGGGCGGGGTGCTGACGCAGGAGCGGCAGGGCCGGCACCGCTACGTCCGGTTGGCCGGCCCGGAGGCCGCCGCCCTCGTCGAGGCCCTCGCGGCGTACGCCCCGGACGTGGACCGGCCCCGCCCGCGCAACCTGCGCGAGTCGGTGCGCCTCACCGCCGAGGCCCGCGCCCGCACCTGCTACGACCACCTCGCGGGCCGACTGGGCGTGACCCTGGCGGACGCCATGGTCACCCGCGGGCTGGTCGCCACCGACTCCGGCGTCGCCGTCACCGCGGCGGGCCGGGCCTGGCTGGCCGACGCCCTGGGATACGAGCAGCCCCGGGGCGCCCGGCGGCCCCTGGTACGGACCTGCCTGGACTGGACGGAGCGCCGGCCGCACCTCGCCGGGGCCCTGGGCGCGGCCCTGTGCGCCTCGGCGTTCGAGCGCGGGTGGCTGCGCCGGGTCGGCTCCGGACGGGCGGTACGGGTGACGCCGGAGGGCGCCGAGGCGTTTCACCGCCTCCTGGGAGCGGCGGTCTAAGACTTGATCCGCAAATTCCCAAAGGGTGAGCTGCGGACTGCACGCCGTGCGGGTGCCGGGCGTTCCAGCGTGGTCGCGCATGTGGCGCGGCTCATCTGGGGTTGCTCGGTCCCGTTGTTCGGCGGTTTGGGGAGCAGAGGTACCACGTTGCCGTGGTACTGCCACGCGTCCCGCACCCCGAGGGGTGTTCGGGCTCGGTGTGGTTGACTCCCGCAGCGCTTCTTCCAGCGCTTCTGAGTATGTGATCTGGGTGTGCCGGGACATGGTGGTGTCCAGGTACGCGGCCTTTGGGTCGTCCACGTCGTGGAAGCGGACGAAGGCAGCGAGGGCAGCGGATACGAGGTCGCGCTTGCCCACGAGGCCGCACGCGGTGCACGTGTGCTCACGGTCGCGGAGTGTCTTGTTGACGCGTTCGCCGCACATGCAGTGCTGTGACAGGGCCGTGGACCAGGTGGACGCCCGGACGAGCCGTCCGCCCGTCGCCTCGCACTCGACCTTGAGGGCGGAGATCAACATGCCGGGTGTGGTCTGGGAGAGGCGCTTGCCCCACAGCCGGTACCACGTGCGGATGTCGCAGTCCTCCACCACGAGCACGGGGCCGTGGGCGGCGATGATCTCCCGCGCCACCAGCCGTGCGCGGTGTCGGCGACGCTCGGCGAGAGAGGCGGCGTGCTCGGCCTGGCGGGCGCGCTGGGTCCGGTAGCTCGCGGACAGCCGGTCGCGCCGGAACGCCTGCTTCGGCACCCCATCGGACCGTGCGGCGCGGGCACCACCGGGCACCATGACCGCCTTGAGCTTGAGGCCCTGGGCTTCCCGCCGTGCGGCGCGGGCGGCCTGCTTCTTCGACAGCCCGTACTGTCCGGCGTTCGTCGCCCGCCGTGAGCGCTCCAGCGCCCTGGCTCGGCCCCGCCGCTTCTTCGCGGCCTTCTCCAGCCGCGCCCGCTCGTTCTCCGTCAGCGTGATCTCCGTGGAGACCGGCTTGCCCTCGGGGGCGAGGTCAGCGGGGAAGGAGACGACGGAGAGATTCGAGACGTTGCCGTCCACGCCGCCGATGCGGTCGAGCTGGGCGGCGCGGTCGCGCATCTGGCGTACGGCAGGAGAGGACCAGCCGGAGCCGAGGACCATGAGGTGCGCCTCGTACACCCAGCGACCCGGCGCACCGGCCTTGCGGCGGCGTACGAGATCGACCTTGTGCCAGTGGGCATCAGCCTCAAGGAAGTGCCGTACGCGGGCCTCCTGGCCCGGCTGCTGGGGAATGCGGACGGGGAGAACGAGGTCGCCGCGCTTGCCGTCCGGGCCGCCCGCGAACACCACGGCGAGCGGGCCGGTGTGGTCCCACCAGTTGGCCTTGCGGTTGCCCTTGTCGGTGGGCACCTTGCCGTCCGGGTTGACCGGCGTCGGCATCCGGTGCGGCTGCATCAGCGTGTGCTGCCCGCCGTTCGTGTAGGCCATGACGTGGCCGTGGAAGGTGCCGACGAGACGGAAGGTCTCCCACTTATTCGCGGTGGTATGGGAGCGGGCGCGGCCCGGAATCCGGGTGAAGTCGTGGTACCGGCCTACCTTGGGCCGTCCGAAGCGGTTGCCGGTGGCGGGGCTCGCCGGCCTTGGCGTAGGCGCGGGCCAGGCGGGCGAAGTAGACGCTGCGGTCGTTCCGGTAGATCTGAGGCAGCGCGGCAATCTCGGCCTCGAAGAGCTGGATGGCACGATGCGGTTCGCCGAGATCGATCCAGCAGTTCGCGCGCTGGATCTCGACATAGGCGAGCGTGCAGTACGAGGTGTCCAGCGTTCCCATGGGGCCGTTCGGGCTCGACTGCGCTGCCATCTCGTGGGCCTCGTCGAACTTGGCAAGAGCGGCCCTGGGGTTGCCCTGGAGGGCATAACCTACGGCCTCCTGCTGAGCCGCCAGAGCGGTGATCTCCGACGTGAGGCCGGGGACCCGCTGTGCCGCCCTGGCAAGCCCGATGGCCCGTTCTGAACTCAACTGTGAAGCGGCTTGGTTGCTCTTGCGGAAGAGTACGTACGACTGCATGTGATCGTCGGCAGCCTCTTGAGCCCATTCCATAGAACGGTCCGACCAGTAAGCGGCGGTACGAACGTTCCCGAGATCCTGATAAAGCCAGCCCAGGAACTCAGCGGTTCGGCTCCCCATGGTCAGAAGCTCCTGGCGGGACGACCCGTTGGCGGTCTCCAGCAACCGCGTGATCGTCCGCGCGTGGTGATGGACCGTGGCGAAGGGCTGTCGTGCGCCGAAGTAGTTCGCGCTCTTGTAGTGCAGAGGTAACTGACTCTGGATCAGGGAACATACGAACTCTGGATCCGTGGGTTCGTCGTCCCCTTCCGACATGACCCGGAGTCCGTCATCCACAGGGAAGGCTTCGGTAAGCTCGCCATCTGGGGGTACAGGGCCCGTGGAAGCGCCTTCCCACTCGCGCCGCGCCAGACCCAGCATGTGGCCGGGGATTCGCAGGCCATCGGCAACGCGCTCAATGACGCTCATGTCCTTGACGACGCGCTGCCCTTCGATGACCTCACCGACCCGGCTGGGGGTCAGCTCACAGCGTCGGGCGATGAGGGCCGGATACATGCCTGCCCGCCTCATCAGCCGGAAGATCTGCGAGAAGTCACGCTCTCGGCATGCCTTGATCATCTCAACGTCGTTCAGAGCCGCGACGGCAACGGCTGCGGTGGCTCGGACTTGGGCATGGGCAACACTCCAGACGCGGTAGTCGCGCGTGGCCCGGTGGCGCTACCCCAGCGATGTTACCCACCGTGGGTAATCGCGCTGGGATCGTTCGCAGATCCTTTGACCGCGAAGCTGTTGGTCATGAGGACGACGGCAGCGACGAATGACGAACATGGGGTGATGTCGTGGCAGTGGCGGCGACATCCCCGGTGTGTGGCGCTGGCGCGGGCACAGGTGCGTAAGGCGTTGGCCGTGTGGGGGCTGGCGGGAATCGAGGAATCGGCGGTGCTGGTGGTCTCGGAGCTGGTCACGAACGCCGTCGTTCATGCCCGCGTGTCGCCGGGACGGGAGATCCTGACGCGCTTTGTCCGGCAGGACGGCGGAGTGCGTATCGAGGTGCATGACGCCTCCGACGAACCGCCGGTGCGGCGGGTGCCGGATGAATCGGGCGGCCTCGGTCTGCTTCTGGTGGATGAATTGGCGGACCGGTGGGGGGGGGTGGCGGAGCGTGCGATTGGCAAGACGGTGTGGGCGGTGGTGGTCGATCCGGCGACGGCGCGGGGTGATCCTGCGGACGGTGAGGGCTATGCATCGTGCGGCAAAGCCGAACACACCTGCGACACCTGGAGGCACAGCGTATGACGGCGGCACCCTCGATCGAACTCCGCGCCACCACCAGCCTCGAAACGGTCCGCGTCGACCTGCTCGACGTCTACGCCGCCGTCCGCGCCCCGCTCTTCCACCTGCCGAACTACGCCGTCACCGCCTTCGGCGAGCGCCTGGACCGCCACGGCTCCGAACCCGGGTTCACCGCCGTCCTCGCGTACGCGGACAGGGCGTCTCGGAGCGCGCTACCCCTTGCGGAGCAGCCCGCCGTACTCGTAGAACCGCTTGTTGCGCTTCGTGGCGCCGACGTATGACAGGAGAGGCGGGGGAACCGGCTCAAGGGCTGGCTGGAACGGGTCCGGGCGCCAATCGAGCAGATTCACCAGCCCCGGCGGCACGGGCTCCAGGCCCTCCGCGATGACGTCGACCTCGGCCGGTGTGCGGGTCTGCCAGGGGAAGCCCTTTTGGGAGATGTGTTCCGACAAGGCCGCACCGATCTCCGGATCGTCGGAGACGACCTGGGACAGGCCGAGGAAGCTGCCGGGCACGGCGCGGTCGATGACCGTGCGGAGGATGCGGCGAGGGTCGTCGGCGTCGGTCAGGTGGTGCACCACCGAGAGAAAGATCACGGCGACCGGCTGGTCGAAATCGATCAGCCGCTGCACGTCCGGGTGGGCCAGCACCGCGTCCTGGTCGCGCATGTCGGCGGAGATCACGGTAGTAGACGCATTCTCGGCGAGCAGCGCGCGGCCGTGGGCGAGCACGATGGGGTCTATGTCCACGTACACCACCCGAGCGTCCGGCACGAACTTCTGGGCGACCTGATGGACGTTGTTGTCCGTGGGCAGCCCACAGCCCATGTCTAAGAACTGGTGTATCCCGGCCTCCTGCGCCAGGTAACGCACCGCGCGGTAGAGGAAGAGCCGGTTCTGCCGGGCCATGTCCACGCCCTCAGGGAAGTCCTGCGCCGTGGCGAGGACGAACTGCCGGTCGACCTCGTAGTTGTCCTTGCCGCCGAGCATCCAGCCATACGCACGGGCCGAGGTCGGGCGGTCGACAGGTACACCGGGATCCCCAGGATCTTCCTCCGCTGCCATGGAACGACTCCGATCTCGTGAACGTCCGTGCGGCCAGCACAAGTTGGGGATGAGCCTACTCCCCGAGCTGCCCCGTGTTGCGTAAAGTCCGTGACCGTGTGATCAGGCGGCTTGCGGGGTGTTCTCCCGGCTTCGCCGGTACGCCTGCTCGTAGAGCGTCCGGGGAGGCACGGTGCTGCTCGGCGCGGCCGGTTCCACGCCCGGCCCGCCAAGCCGGTTGGCGGCCCGCGTCGGCGCGCCCGCGTCGCGGCTACCGGGCGGCCCGGCTGCGTACCAGCAGGTACAGGAAGTACGGCGTGCCGATGACCGCCGTCATCAGGCCCGCGCCCAGCTGGGCCGGGGCGATCACCGAGCGGCCGATCACGTCCGCCGTGCACACCAGCACCGCGCCCAGCAGCACCGCCACCGGCAGCACGCGGGTGTGCTGCCGGCCCACCAGCGCCCGCGCCGCGTGCGGCGCGACCAGGCCCACGAACCCGATCGTGCCCGCCGCCGACACCGCCGTCCCGGCCAGCACGACGCTGAGGATCAGCAGCCACAGCCGGCTGCGCCCGAGGTCCAGGCCCAGCAGCCGCGGCGTGTCCTCGTCCAGCGAGACGAGGTCCAGCTCCCGGCGGCGGGCGGCCGCGATCGCCAGGCCGACGGCCAGGACGACCGCCAGCGGTACGACGTCCGACAGGGTCCGCCCGTACGTCGAGCCGGACAGCCAGGTCAGCGCCATCGTCGCGTTGAACGGGTCGGTCAGCACGATCAGCAGGCTGATCAGCGCCGTCGCCGCGGTGGCGAAGCCCATGCCGACCAGGACCAGCCGGTTCTGCTGGAACCCGCCGCGGGCGGCGAGGCCGAAGACCCCGACCGAGGTGACCGCCGCGCCGGCCAGCGCCGCGGCGGACAGCCCCCAGGAGGTGGGCACGTCCACGGTCGTCACCAGCAGCACCGCGCCGAGCGCCGCGCCGTTGGTGACGCCGAGCACGCCCGGCTCGGCCAGCGGGTTGCGGGTCACGGCCTGCACCAGCGTGCCGGAGAGCGCGAGCGCGGCGCCGGCCGCCAGCGCGGCGAGCACCCGCGGGACGCGGGTGTCCAGGACGATGTCGGTGGTCGGGCCCGCCCGGCCCTGCAGCCAGTTGGCGACGTCGCCGAGCAGCAGCTTGGAGTCCCCGACCAGCAGCGCGGTCAGCGTCACCCCCACCAGCGCGACCAGCAGCACCGCCGTGGTGACGACGAACGTGCGGTGGCTGCGGATGCGCAGCCTGTCGGTGTCGGCCGCGCCCGCGCTGTCGCGCAGCCGGGTGGCCATCACCACGAGGAACACCGCGCCGACGAGGCTGGTGACCACGCCCGTCGGCACGGAGACCGCCGTGTCCTCCGGGACCAGGGCCCGCAGCAGCACGTCCGCGCCGAGCACCAGCCCCATGCCGAGCAGGGCCGCCAGCGGAATGCCCGCCCGCGACTTGCCGTACGTACGGAACCGGCCGGCGATCCCGCGCGCCAGCGCCGGCGCGCACAGCCCGACGAAGCCGATCGGCCCGGCGAGCGTCACCGACGCCGCGGAGAGCAGCACCGCCAGCAGCACCGCCGTGACCCGGGTGGGGCGCACCGGCACGCCGAGTCCGCGGGCGGCGTCGTCGCCCAGCGCCAGGGCGTCGACGCGCCGCGCGAGCAGCAGCAGCCCGGCGAGCCCGACGGCGACGAGCGGCAGCATCTGCAGCACGCCGTCCCAGCCGCTCTGCGAGATGCTGCCCTGCTGCCAGTCGTAGAGGCCCTGCGTCTCCTCGGGGAAGAGCAGCAGCATCGCCTCGGTGACCGCGAACAGCCCGAGCGTCAGCGCGGTGCCCGCGAGCACCAGCCGCACCGTGCCCGAGCCGAGGCCCGAGAGCCCCAGCACCACCGCCGCGGCGGCGAGCCCGCCGGCGAAGGCGACGCCGGAGGAGGCCAGCATCGGCAGCGTCACCCCGGTGGCGGCGGCCACCCCCAGGGCGGCGTACGCACCGGCGTTGACGGCGAGGGTGTCCGGCGCGGCCAGCACGTTGCGGCTGACCTTCTGCAGGGCGCTGCCCGCGATCGCCAGCGCCGTGCCGACCAGCAGCCCCGCGACCATCCGGGGCAGCCGGGAGGCGATGACGACGGAGGAGTCACCGGCGTCCGCCCGGCCGGTGAACGCCTTGACGACCTCGGCGGCGCCGACGTCGGAGGTGCCCTGGGTGAGGTCGACGACCGCGAGGACCGCGACGAGCAGCGTGAGCCCGGCGGCCAGCGCGGCCGCGCCCGTCCGGGACCGCACGGTCGGCGGCGGGACGGGCGCGGTCTTGCGGGTGGCCGGGGCGGTGACGGCCATCGGCGCCACCGACTACGCGGTCAGCGCGCCGACGAGCCCGTCGACGTACTGGCTCATGGACTCGGTGCCGCCGAACATCCAGATGCCGTCGTCGAGCCGGTAGACCTGCCCGGCCTTGACGAACGGCAGGGCCTTCCAGACGGAATTGTCCTTCAGCTCCTTGGTGAACGGGGTGCTCGCCTCGTCCTCGTCGTTGCCGATGTAGGCGAAGTGCGTGCCGTCGGGGAGCTTCGTCAGCCCCTCGACGTCGGTGGAGCCGAGGCCGTAGTCCTTGTCGCCCTCGACGTCCCAGGCGTTCTCCAGGCCGAGCCGCTCGTTGACGGCGCCGAGCTGCGAGCCGGCGGTGAAGGGGCGGATGGAGACCTGGTTGGAGACGACGTAGCCGTCGGCGAAGGCGATCTTGTCGCCGCCCAGGCCGGCGTCCTCAAGGGCCTTCTTGCCCTCGGTGAGCTTGGCGTCGAAGTCCTTCTTCAGCTTCTCGGCCTGCTCGGTGGTGCCGGTGGCCTCGGCGATGAGGTCGAGGTTCTCGGTCATCTGGCCGAGGGGGTCGGAGGCGTCGGCGGAGCGCAGGGTGAGCACCGTGGTGCGCTTGCTCAGCTGCTTGATCGCGGACTCGGGCAGGTCGTTGGTGGCGATGACGAGGTCGGGGTTGAGGGAGCCGACGGTCTCGATGCTGGGCTCGCCGCGGGTGCCGATCTCCTCGGGCTCGTTGGTCAGCGGGACGGCGGAGTCCCAGGTGTTGTAGCCCTTGACGTCGGCCACGCCGACGGGGTCGACGCCCAGGGATATCAGGCTCTCGACCACGTTCCACTCGGTGGCGACGACCTTCGCGGCCGGGCCGTCCTCAAGGGTGACCTTCTTGCCGGTGTAGTCGGTCAGCGTGATCGGCTGCGCGGCGCCCTTGCCGGCGCCGCCCTTGTCGTCGTCGTCCGCGGCGTCCTCGGTGGTGCCGCAGGCGGCCAGGGTGAGCGTCGCGGCGGTGGTGGCCGCCGCGGTCAGCAGGAGACGTCTCATGAGGAAGTGCTGAGCCTTTCGGTTCGCTGGTGGTGTCGGCCGATGGCGCGGGTGCGCAGCCGGCCCGTCAGGGGGTCGTCGTCGACGTCGATACGGATGCCGTAGGCCTTGCTGAGCAGCTCCGGCCGCAGGACGTCCGCGGGGCGGCCGTCGGCGACGATGCGGCCGTCGTCGAGCAGCACCATGCGGTCGGCGACGGCCGCCGCCTGGTCGAGGTCGTGCAGGACGGCGCCCACCGCGATGCGGTGGTCGTCGGCCAGGTCGCGTACGAGGTCGAGCAGCTCGACCTGGTACCGCAGGTCGAGGTGGTTGGTCGGCTCGTCGAGCAGCAGCACGCCGGTGTCCTGCGCGAGGCAGCCGGCCAGCCAGACGCGCTGCAGCTGCCCGCCGGACAGGTGCTCGGCGCCGCGCTCGGCGAGTTCGGTGACGCCGGTCATGGCCAGCGCCCGGTCGACGGCCGCGCGCCCGCCGGGGTCGGCGGCGCCCCAGCGGCCGCGGTACGGGTAGCGCCCGAACTCCACGACGTCGCGGACGGTCAGCCCGCTCGGCGTGGGCCGGCCCTGCGTCAGCAGCGCGACGTGCCGGGCGAAGTGCCGGGTGGACAGCGCGAAGCCGTCGGTGTCCTCGTCGATGACGAGGCGCGCCCGCCGGGCCCGCTGCAGCCGGGCCAGGGTGCGCAGCAGCGTCGACTTCCCGCTGCCGTTGGGCCCGACGAGGACCGTCACCTCGCCGGGCCGCAGCCGCAGCGAGGCGTCGTGGACGACGTCGACGCCGTCGTACGCCACGGTGACGTCGGCGGCGGACAGGGCGTGCCCGCGGGGTCCCGCGGCGGTCGGCGTGCTCTCTCCGGCTCTCACGGGAGCTTAGGTTAACCTAACCAAACCCCGCCCCGGCAGTCGGTGCACGAGAGAAACCGTGCGCGCCCCGCCCGGGCGGCGCCGGCCGGCCGCCCGGCGGGCCGGCCGGCGGCGACCGAGTCGTACGTCACTGGCGCGCCAGGGGGGTGGCGGGGCGAGAATACGGGTGGGCGGCGCGCGGATGCCGGACCTCCGGCGGGTGCCACGGCACGCGCGGCGCCCGACGACGCGCACAACCCGGGAGGCTCCGTGACCGCCGCACCACCGCGTACGACCGCCTCCTCCGCCGCCGGCGCCGCGCCGCCGGCTC